>NZ_JBSFJC010000024.1:0-84418 GCF_053597855.1 Kitasatospora sp. NPDC001225 | reverse complement strand
GCCTGCATCGCCACCCTCGCGACCCTCAGCCTGGTGCTGCCGACCTTCACCACCACCTCGCCCGGCCCCCACATCTCGGCCGGCTTCAGCGTCAGCGAGACGCTGTTGATGCAGTAGCGCTGGTCCGTCGGCGTGCCGTAGCCCTCGCCCTCGAAGACGTGCCCGAGGTGCCCGCCGCAGCGGGCGCAGCGCACCTCGACCCGGCGCATGCCGAGCGAGGTGTCCTCGATGTACTGGACCCGGTCCCCGGCCAGCGGCGCGTAGTAGGACGGCCAGCCGCAGTGGCTGTCGAACTTGGTCTCGGAGCTGAACAGTTCGGCCCCGCAGGCCCGGCAGCCGTAGACGCCGACGGTCTTGGAGTCGGTGTACTCACCGGTGAACGGCCGCTCGGTGCCCGCCTCGCGGAGCACGTGGTACTCCTCGGGGCTGAGCTGGGCGCGCCACTCGGCCTCGGTCTTCTCGATCTCGTAGCTCATCACGGGCTCCCGGTCGCGGTGGACGTCGGACGGACGTACGTCAGACGTTGGAAGCAACGTTCGCGAGGTGCCGCAGGATTTCCGGGCCGAGGTTGGTGACGTCACCGGCGCCCATGGTGAGCAGCAGGTCGCCCGGGCGGGCGAGGCCGGCCAGCAGGGCGGGGGCGGCGGCGAAGGAGTGCTCCGCGGTGACCTCGGCGCCGGCCCGGCGGGCCGCGTCGATGATCAGCTCGCTGGTCACGCCGGGGATCGGGTCCTCGCGGGCCGGGTAGATGTCCAGCACCACCGAGGCGTCGGCCAGCGCCAGGGCCTGGCCCATCTCCTCGGAGAGCTGCTGGGTGCGGCTGAACAGGTGCGGCTGGAAGACCACCAGCACCCGGCCCCCGCCGGTCAGGCCCTCGCGGATGGCCTCCAGATCGGCGGTCATCTCGGTGGGGTGGTGGGCGTAGGAGTCGATCACCTGGACCCCGCCGGCCTCGCCCTTGAGCTGGAGGCGGCGGCGCACGCCGGTGTAGGCGCCGAGCGCCTTGGCCAGGTCGGCGGCCGGGACGCCCAGCGCGACGCCGGCGGCCAGCGCGGACACCGCGTTGTGGGCGTAGTGGCGGCCGGGCACCGAGACGGTGAAGCTCAGCTCGGCGCCGTCCAGCAGGACGGTGACCTCGCTGGTCATGCCGTGGGCGACCACCGAGAGCACCCGCAGGTCGGCGTCCTCGGCGGAGCCGACCGTCACCACGTTCAGGCCCTCGCGGCCGGCCACCCGGGAGGTGAGCTCGCGGGCGCCGTCGTGGTCGGCCGAGACCACCAGGGTGCCGCCGGGGACGATCCGGCCGACGAAGGTCTCGAAGGACTCGTAGATCTCCTCGATCGACGCGTAGTTGGCGTGGTGGTCCAGCTCCACGTTGAGCACGATCGCCACCTCGGGCGCGTACTTGTGGAAGCTGCGGTCGCTCTCGTCCGCCTCGGCGACGAAGATCTCGCCGGTGCCGTGGTGGGCGTTGGAGCCGGGCGCGTCGAGGTCGCCGCCGATCGCGTAGGACGGGTCCAGGCCCAGCTCGCCGAGGGCGACGGCGAGCATGCTGGTGGTGGTGGTCTTGCCGTGGGTGCCGGCCACCGCCAGCGCCCGGCGCCCGCCCATCAGCGCCGCCAGCGCGTCGGAGCGGTGCACCACCGGGATGCCGCGCTCGTGGGCGGCCACCAGCTCCGGGTTGTCGGCCCGGATCGCGCTGGAGACGACCACGCTGCTGGTGCCGTCCGGCACGTGCTCGGCGGCGTGGCCGACGTGCACGGTGGCGCCGAGGGCGCGCAGCGCGAGGACGGTCTCGGACTCCTTGGAGTCGCTGCCCGAGACGCTGGCCCCGCGCACGGCGAGGATCTTCGCCAGGCCGGACATCCCGGCGCCGCCGATGCCGATGAAGTGCGGGGCGTGCAGGTCGTGCGCGGCGTCGTTCAAGGCGTGGCTCCGTAGGGGCGGGGGCAGACAGGGCGGGCGGACGGGTCGGGAAGACGGAATCGTCCTCGCGGGCGGACCGCAAGGACGATTCTGCACCACCGGCGTGCCGGGCCGGTCGGGTCAGGAGTCGCTGGCGAAGAGCCTGAGCACGGGGACGCCCACCTTGTGCCGGGCCTGGGAGGCCCAGTCGCGGTGGAAGAACTCCTCCACGAAGTGCGGTGAGGTGAGCACCACGACCTCGTCCGCCCGCTGCTCCCCGACGACCGCGCGCAGCCGCTCCAGCGGCTTCTCCCCGACCAGCTCGCCGACCGCCTCGGCCCCGGCCGAGCGCAGGTGGCGCAGGCTGTGCTCCAGCGACTCGCCGGCCACGGTCGGACCGCTCTCGGACTCGTCGTGCTCGTGCACCACCTTGTCGAGGTGGCCGAGGGCGACGTCGTCGAGCGCCCGCAGCAGTTCGTCCTGCCGGCCGCGCGGCTGCATCAGGACGACGAAGGACACCTTCTCCTCGCCGTGGAGCGTGGTGACGAGCTCCACGTCCGCGTCGGAGAGAGCCTTTTCGATCATCAGTACCGTCTTGAACACGTGAGTCCCTTCCAGTGGCCGGCCCCCGGGCCCCGGCATCCCATAACGGGATCACGATCAGGGGGTCACGGGGTTGTCCGAACCGGGGTGACGCAGGTAGCGGGTGAAGAGGAATCCTTTCTGCTCGATCAATGAGACCAGCCGCATCCGCTGCACGTCCGGCATTCGGGCATCGTGCAGGATGCGCGGCGCGTCGCCGCCGGTGAGCAGCGGAGCCAGCGACAGGCACAGCTCGTCCAGCAGGCCGGCCGCCGCCAGCTGCCCCAGCAGGCGCGGGCCGCCCTCGGTCAGCAGCCTGGTCCAGCCCCGTTCGGCCAGGGCCGCCACGCCCGCCCGCAGGTCCACCGAACCGGTGCCGGCGAGCACCAGGTCGGCCACCCCGGCGACCGCCCGGCGGCGCTCCGCGGGGGCGTCCTCGGTGGTGACGACCACCGTCCTGACCAGCGGCTCGGTGAACAGCGGCGCGGTCAGGTCCAGCTCCAGCGAGCGGCTCACCACGGCGATCGCCGGGGCGGGCGCCTGCCCCGCCGCCGCCCGGGCCGCCGCGAACTCCTTGCGGGCCCGGGCCGGCCGGTAGCCCTCGGCGCGGACCGTCTCCGCGCCCACCACTACCACGTCCGACAGCGCCCGCAGCACCCCGAAGATCCGCTTGTCGGCATCGCCGGAGAGGCCCTCGGACAGCCCGTCCAGCTTGGCCCCGCCGTCCAGGCCGGACACCATGTTGGCGCGCAGCCAGGGGCGCCCCTGATTCACCTGTTCGGGGTACGCGTAGACGGCGGCGAGCGATTCCAGTGCGGCCGGATCGGCGAGCCGCCCGCCCAGCGGGCTGATCAACTGTTGCATGTCCCCAGTCTTCCACCGCGGGCCGTGGGCCGTTCGGGGCCGCGGGTCGTTCGGACGGCGTACGGGGCAGGCGTACCCTCTACTGATGTGCCCGCAGCCTCCCACTCCGCAACCGCGACCGAGCCGATAGCAGCCGCACACGCCTCCGGCTCCCCGATCGCGCTCACCGACCGCCGACCCGTCGTGCCCGCCGAGCGGCTGGTCGCCGAGATGGTCCCGCCGCCCCGGTTCGCCGACGTGAGCTTCGGGACGTACATTCCGGACCCGACCCAGCCGAGCCAGTACGAGGCCGTCCAGGTCCTGGAGCAGTTCGCGGCGACCCTCGGCGGAGGAAACGGTTCCGCGCCCAAGCGCAGCTGGTTCCGCCGCTCCGCCCCCGCGCCCACCGGCCCGGCCGGGGTCTACCTCGACGGCGGCTACGGCGTCGGCAAGACCCACCTGCTCGCCTCGCTCTGGCACGCCGCCCCCGGCCCCAAGGCCTTCGGCACCTTCGTCGAGCTGACCAACCTGGTCGGCGCGCTCGGCTTCCAGCAGGCCGTGCGGACCCTCTCCGGGCACACGCTGCTCTGCATCGACGAGTTCGAGCTCGACGACCCGGGCGACACCGTGCTGGTCTCCACCCTGCTCGGCCGGCTGGTCGACAACGGCGTGAAGCTGTGCGCCACCTCGAACACCCTGCCGGAGAAGCTCGGCGAGGGCCGCTTCGCCGCCGCCGACTTCCTGCGCGAGATCCAGGGCCTGTCCGCGCACTTCCGCCCGATGCGGATCGACGGCCAGGACTACCGCCACCGCGGCCTGCCGGACGCCCCGCCGCCGTACACCGACGAGGCCGTCACGGCCGCCGCGGCCCGCACCCCCGGCGCCTCGCTGGACGACTTCGACGCCCTGCTCGCCCACCTCTCCGCCGTCCACCCCAGCCGCTACGGCGCGCTGCTGGACGACGTCGCCGCGGTCTGCCTGCGCGGCGTCCGCCAGATCGACGACCAGTCCACCGCGCTGCGCCTGGTCGTGCTGGCCGACCGGATGTACGACCGCGAGCTGCCGATCACCGCCTCCGGCCTCCCCTTCGACCAGGTCTTCCCGGAGGAGATGCTGCGCGGCGGCTACCGCAAGAAGTACCTGCGCGCCATCTCCCGCCTGGTCGCCCTCGCCCGGGACAGCGCCAAGGCCTGACCCGTGACCCTCCCCCTCGCCCGGCAGTTGTTCCCACTGCCGAGCGAGGGGGAGAGGCATGACCGGTGACGAGTCCAGGGCGGGCTACGGGATCGAGATCGAGCCCGAGGTGCGGGTGTGGCTCCAGAACTGCCCGACCGTCGAGTACCGGGCGGCCGAACGCGCCGCCGACCGCCTCGCCGAGGACGGCGAGGCGCTGTCGTTCCCGTTGGCGAGCCACCTGGGCGGCCCGCTGCGCGAGTTGCGGATCGGGTCCATGCGCATCACGTACTGGCTCGCGCCGGGGCGGAGGGCTGTGCTGCTGACGGTCTTCCGCAAGACTAGGAACCGCGAGACCGATCAGGTCGAACGGGCGCGCCGCGCGCAGAAGGTCTGCGAGGCGGAGCACGGGCCCGCCGCCGATCACGAGATCTACGACCGGGAGGAGCAGCGATGAGCAGCGGCTACCACACCCGTTGGACCGTGCCGGCGGAGCACCGGGAGAGCGAGGAGTACCGCGCGGCCGGGCGGCGGATGGCGCTGGCCGAGGCCGTGTACGCCCGACGCTCCGCGCTCGGGTGGACACTCGCCGAGCTCGCCGAGCGGGCCGGGCTGGACGAGGAGACCGTCGAGGGCATCGAGGAGAGCGGGGTCGATCCGACCCTTCCGCTGATCGAGCGACTCGCCGCCGCCTTCGACTCCGTCGTGCGGATCGATCCCGCCCGGGAGCCGGCCATGAGCTTCGAGGCCCACGCGGCCTGATCGAACCGGCCTCGCTTGTCGGTGGTGGGTCGTACCGTTGAGTGGTGCGTCCCATCACGAGTATTGAGCGGTCCGTGGCGCCTTTCGAGGTCGTCAGCCCCTTCCAGCCGAACGGTGACCAGCCGGCGGCGATCGCCGAGCTGGAACGGCGGATCAGGGGAGGGGAGAAGGACGTCGTGCTGCTCGGTGCCACCGGCACCGGCAAGTCGGCCACCACGGCCTGGATGATCGAGAAGCTGCAGCGGCCCACCCTGGTGATGGCGCCGAACAAGACGCTGGCCGCGCAGCTGGCGAACGAGTTCCGCGAGCTGCTGCCGAACAACGCGGTCGAGTACTTCGTCTCGTACTACGACTACTACCAGCCCGAGGCGTACGTCCCGCAGACGGACACCTACATCGAGAAGGACTCCTCGATCAACGAGGAGGTCGAGCGGCTGCGCCACTCGGCGACGAACTCGCTGCTCACCCGCCGGGACGTGGTGGTGGTGGCCTCGGTCTCCTGCATCTACGGCCTCGGCACCCCGCAGGAGTACGTGGACCGGATGGTGCGGCTCAAGGTCGGCGAGGAGATCGACCGGGACGAGCTGCTGCGCCGCTTCGTCGACATCCAGTACGCCCGAAACGACGTGGCCTTCACCCGCGGCACCTTCCGGGTCCGCGGCGACACCATCGAGATCTTCCCGGTCTACGAGGAGCTCGCCGTCCGGATCGAGATGTTCGGCGACGAGATCGAGGCGCTGTACACCCTGCACCCGCTCACCGGCGAGATCATCAGCCAGGACGACTCGGTCCACGTCTTCCCCGCCTCGCACTACGTGGCCGGCCCCGAGCGGATGGAGCGCGCGGTCAACGGCATCGAGGCGGAGCTGGCGCTGACGCTCGCGAAGCTGGAGAAGCAGGGCAAGCTGCTGGAGGCCCAGCGGCTGCGGATGCGCACCACCTACGACATCGAGATGCTGCGCCAGATCGGCACCTGCTCGGGCGTCGAGAACTACTCGATGCACTTCGACGGCCGCGAGCCCGGCTCCCCGCCGAACACCCTGCTCGACTACTTCCCGGAGGACTTCCTCCTGGTCATCGACGAGTCGCACGTCACCGTCCCGCAGATCGGCGCGATGTACGAGGGCGACGCCTCGCGCAAGCGCACCCTGGTCGAGCACGGCTTCCGGCTGCCCTCCGCGATGGACAACCGTCCGCTGAAGTGGGAGGAGTTCCTGGAGCGGACGGACCAGACGGTCTACCTGTCGGCGACGCCCGGCCCGTACGAGCTGTCGCGCGGGGACGGCCAGGTCGAGCAGATCATCCGCCCGACCGGTCTGATCGACCCCGAGGTGATCGTCAAGCCGACCGAGGGCCAGATCGACGACCTGGTGCACGAGGTCCGCAAGCGGGTCGAGCGGGACGAGCGCGTCCTGGTCACCACGCTGACCAAGAAGATGGCCGAGGACCTCACCGACTACATGCTCGGCCTGGACATCCGGGTCCGGTACCTGCACAGCGACGTGGACACCCTGCGCCGGGTGGAGCTGCTGCGCGAGCTGCGGGCGGGCCGGTACGACGTGCTGGTCGGCATCAACCTGCTGCGCGAGGGCCTGGACCTGCCCGAGGTGTCGCTGGTGGCGATCCTGGACGCGGACAAGGAGGGCTTCCTGCGCTCCGGCACCTCGCTGATCCAGACGATCGGCCGCGCGGCCCGCAACGTCTCCGGCCAGGTCCACATGTACGCGGACAAGATCACCCCCGCGATGGAGAAGGCCATCGACGAGACCAACCGCCGCCGGGCCGTGCAGCAGGCCTACAACAAGGAGCACGGGATCGACCCGCAGCCGCTGCGCAAGAAGATCGGCGACATCCTGGACACCCTCGCCCGCGAGGACGTGGACACCGACGAGCTGCTCTCCACCGGCTACCGGAACCAGGGCAAGGGCAAGGCCCCGGTCCCGGCGCTGGGGGCGGAGCGCAAGCCGGCCAAGTCCCTGCCGGCCGCCGAACTGGCGGACCTGATCCAGGAGATGACCGACCGGATGCACACGGCCGCCGCCGACCTCCAGTTCGAGGTCGCGGCCCGGCTGCGCGACGAGGTCAAGGAGCTGAAGCGGGAGCTGCGGCAGATGCGCGAGGCCGGAGTGGCGTAGCCGCACCCGCGGGGGCGCACCCGCCGGGCGCACCCGTACGGCGCCGGGCCTGGCCGGAATGACACCGGTCAAGTCCGCGGGTGTCTCAGCCTTGCCACAAACGGGCAGACCCGGGGGAGCCCGGGGTGCCGCAGGCCCTAGGCTGGCCTGCGGCATCGTGCCCTCGGGACGGGGTTTGCGGGCCGTACGCAGAGGGGGCCTCAGCCGGGGGACGGCGACGGGGTGTTCCACCGTGGAGCCGCTCGGCTGTGACCGCGCGGCCGGCAGAGAGGACAACGTCGTGTCGGTGAACCTGGCCAAGGGGCAGCGGGTCAGCCTCCAGAAGGGGCAGGGCGGCGCCCTGACCGTGGTCCGGATGGGCCTCGGCTGGCAGGCCGCCCCCAAGCGCGGGCTGTTCGGCAGCCGCACCCGGAAGATCGACCTGGACGCCTCGGCGCTGCTGTACGCCGAGCGGACCCCGTCCGACGTGGTGTTCTTCTCGCACCTGGAGAGCAACGACGGCTCCGTGCGGCACACCGGCGACAACCTGGAGGGCGGCTCCGGGGCCGAGGACGACGAGGCGATCCTGGTCGACCTGGTGCACGTGCCCGTGAACATCACCCAGGTGGTGTTCACGGTGAGCTCGTACACCGGGCAGACCTTCGCCGAGGTGCAGAGGGCGCACTGCCGGCTGGTGGACGAGGCCACCGGGCTGGAGCTGGCCCGCTACGAGCTGGCGGGCGGCGGGCCGCACACCGGGCAGATCATGGCCAAGGTGGTCCGGGACGGCGATGGCGGCTGGGAGATGCAGGCGATCGGCGCGCCGGCGAAGGGGCGGACCTTCCAGGACCTGCTGCCGGCGATCGAGCCGTTCCTGTAGCCGGCCGCGTAGCCGGTCCAGCAGCCCGCTCCGCGCGGTTCTTTACCTTCTTTACCTTCCCTTGGGATTGCTGTTACTCTCGTTGGCAGCGGAGGGGAGTATTCCTCGACAGCCGACCCCGTCATCACGGGTGCCCGTCGTGGCACCCCGGGGCGCTGGCCCGACGGGCGGAAGAGACCTCCGGCAGTGACGATGACTGTCTCGCCTACCTGCCGGAGGAGCAGTAGTGGACGTTTCCGTAACCATGTGGGTTTCCACGATCCTGGTGCTGATCGCACTGGTCGTGGCGGACTTCTTCATCGGAGGGCGCAAGCCGCACGAGGTCTCGATCAAGGAGGCCGGGATCTGGACGGCCGTCTGGGTCGCCCTGGCGGTGCTCTTCGGCGGCTTCCTCTGGTGGCACTCCGGTGGGGAGCCGGCGGGCGAGTTCTTCGCCGGCTACATCACCGAGAAGTCGCTCAGTGTCGACAACCTCTTCGTGTTCATCCTGATCATGGGCAAGTTCGCGGTGCCCAGGATCTATCAGCAGCGCGTGCTGATGTTCGGTGTGATCATCGCGCTGGTGCTCCGGGCGGTGTTCATCGCCGGCGGTGCCGCGCTGGTCGCCGAGTTCTCCTGGGTGTTCTTCATCTTCGGCGCCTTCCTGATCTGGACGGCCTGGAAGCTGATCAAGGAGGCCCGCGCCGAGGACGAGGGCGACGAGGAGTTCGAGGAGAACCGTGTCCTCAAGTCGATCACCCGCCGCTTCCCGGCCACCGAGGACTACCGCGGCACCAAGCTGTTCGTCCGGGAGAACGGCCGCCGGCTGATCACCCCGATGCTGGTCGTCATGCTGGCGATCGGCACCACCGACGTGCTGTTCGCGCTGGACTCGATCCCGGCGATCTTCGGCCTGACCCAGGACCCGTACATCGTCTTCACCGCCAACGCCTTCGCCCTGATGGGGCTGCGCCAGCTGTACTTCCTGATCGGCGGCCTGCTGAAGAAGCTGGTCCACCTGTCGTACGGCCTGTCGGTGATCCTCGGCTTCATCGGCGTGAAGCTGGTGCTGCACGCCGCGCACGAGGCGGGCGCGACCTGGGCCCCGGAGATCGGCATCCCGTTCTCGCTGGGCTTCATCGTGGTCGTCCTGGCGGTCACCACCTTCACCAGCCTGCGGGCCGCGAAGAAGGCCGAGTCCGCCGAGCAGGAGAAGCTCGACGCCTGACGCCTGACGCCTGACGCCTGACGCCTGACGCCTGACGCCTGACGCCTGACGTTCCTGCGCCGCACGGCGCCGGGCACCGCCGAGGCCCCCGCGACCGGAAACGGTCACGGGGGCCTCGGCCGTGCGGCGGGGGAGGGGCTACCAGCCGCGCTCGCGCCACTCGTCGAGGTGCGGGCGCTCGGCGCCGACGGTGGTGTCGGAGCCGTGGCCGGGGTAGACCCAGGCCTCGTCGGGGAGGGCGTCGAAGATCTTCTCGGTGACGTCCCGGTAGAGGGTCCGGAAGGCCTCCGGGTCGCCCCAGGTGTTGCCGACGCCGCCCGGGAAGAGGCAGTCGCCGGTGAAGACGTGCTGGTGGCCCTGCGGGTCGTCGTAGACGAGCACGATGGCGCCCGGGGTGTGGCCGACCAGGTGCCGGACGGTGAGCTCCACCTCGCCGACCCGGAGCGTGTCGCCGTCCGCGAGCAGCAGCTCGGTGGGGACGTCGATGCCCTCGGCGTCGTGCTCGCCGGCGGCCGTCCGGGCACCGGTGGTGGCGACCACCTCGGCCAGCGCGCCCCAGTGGTCGTGGTGGCGGTGGGTGGTGACCACCGTCTCGAGGTCGTCCCCGACGGTCTCCAGCAGCACCGGCGCGTCGGCGGCCGCGTCGATCAGGAGCTGTTCGTCGGTGGCCCGGCAGCGCAGCAGGTAGGCGTTGTTGTCGTACGGGCCGACGGCCACCTTGGTGATGATCAGGTGGGCCAGTTCCCGCACGTCCGGCGGTCCGCCGACCTTGACCGCTCCGTGGTACGTCATCCGTCTGCTCCTCGTCGTGTGGATCTCCCTGGCATCATCCTCGCGCCGTCAGCCCATGGGGGGAAGCGGGGGCAGGGCGGTGTCGGGGGTGCGGTGCAGGGCGTCGCCGGCGGAGCGGCCGGAGAGCCAGGCGGTGAGGGCGCGGACGGGGCCCCGGACGGTGAGGGCGGGCTCGCCGGTGCCGATGACGGCGCGGTCGTCGGTGTCGTCGGCGACCAGCTCGACGGCCGGCAGGCCGGCCTCCCCGGCCAGGCCGGCGGCGAGCTTGCGGAACTGGGCGACGGCGAAGTCCTCCGGCCAGTCCGCCGGGGTGTGGCCGGCGGCCAGGTCGACGTGGTGGTACTCCAGCTCCAGCAGGCGCTTGTGCGGGATCTGGTGGGCCGGGAAGACGTAGCCGAAGCGGTGCTTGACGGACGCCGCCCAGGCGTCGTCGGTCAGCTGCGCGGCGGCGGCCAGGAAGCGCTCGTGGGACGCGCGCAGGTCGGCGAGGTGGGCGTCGAGCGGGCGGGGCGCGTCGCGCTCGATGTCCTGGTCGCGGGCCTCGTGGCTGGCGTACTGCGGGACGTCGGTGCCGGTGCGGGCGCCGGTCAGCAGGTTGACCAGGGAGTCGGCGTTGCGGGCGAGGTGGGCCAGCACGTGGCCCTTCGTCCAGCCGGGGAGGGCGGAGGGCTCGGCGACGGCGTCGGGCTTCAGCCCGGCGACGGTGCGCAGCAGGCGCCCGGTGCTCTCCTCGACCTGGCCGAGCCAGGAGTCGGCGGCGGACCTCGGGTCGGTCATCGAATCTGCCTTCCGTGCGGAACGGGGCGTTGCCCGGAGCGGGCTTCGCTCGTTGACCAGGTGACGCTACCGCCGAATCCGGGCCCTGAGCAGGGGGTTTTCGGGTACGCGCACCGTGCGGGTACGGACGGCCCGGGGGGTGGCCTCACTCGTTCGGGTGGTCCCGGCTGGACAAGGTCGATATTCGAACGTCTGAGCTATAGGCTGGCTGCCGCATCCTGGAAGAAGCAGCACATCCCAACGCAAGCCCTCTCGCCCCGGAGAAAGGCGCCAGAAGCAGTGGCCGACCGCCTCATCGTCCGCGGTGCTCGCGAGCACAACCTCAAGAACGTCTCGCTCGACCTGCCCCGCGACTCCCTCATCGTCTTCACGGGCCTCTCCGGCTCCGGCAAGTCCTCGCTCGCCTTCGACACGATCTTCGCCGAGGGCCAGCGCCGCTACGTCGAGTCGCTGTCCTCCTACGCCCGTCAGTTCCTCGGGCAGATGGACAAGCCCGACGTGGACTTCATCGAGGGCCTCTCCCCGGCCGTCTCGATCGACCAGAAGTCCACCAACCGCAACCCCCGTTCGACCGTCGGCACCATCACCGAGGTCTACGACTACCTGCGCCTGCTGTTCGCCCGGATCGGCAAGCCGCACTGTCCGCACTGCGGCCGCCCGATCGCCAAGCAGTCGCCGCAGGCGATCGTGGACAAGGTGCTGGAGCTCGCCGAGGGCACCCGGTTCCAGGTGCTCAGCCCGGTGGTGCGCGAGCGCAAGGGCGAGTTCGTCGACCTCTTCGCCGACCTCCAGTCCAAGGGCTACTCCCGCGCCCGGGTCGACGGCGGGACGATCCAGCTCGCCGAGCCGCCGAAGCTCAAGAAGCAGGAGAAGCACACCATCGAGGTGGTCATCGACCGCCTGACCGTGAAGGACAGCGCCAAGCGGCGGCTCACCGACTCGGTGGAGACGGCCCTACGGCTGTCCGGCGGCATGGTCGTGCTCGACTTCGTCGACCTCCCCGAGGACGACCCGGAGCGCGAGCGGATGTACTCCGAGCACCTCTACTGCCCGTACGACGACGTGTCGTTCGAGGAGCTGGAGCCGCGCTCGTTCTCCTTCAACTCGCCGTTCGGCGCCTGCCCGGACTGCTCGGGCCTGGGCAACCGGATGGAGGTCGACCCGGAGCTGGTGGTGCCCGACGTCGAGCGCTCGCTGGACGAGGGCGCGATCCACCCGTGGTCGGCCGGGCACGCCAAGGAGTACTTCCAGCGCCTGATCGACGCGCTGGCCGGGGAGCTCGGCTTCCGCACCGACATCCCCTGGGCCGGGCTGCCCGCCCGCGCGAAGAAGGCGCTGCTGTACGGGCACAAGCACCAGGTGGAGGTCCGCTACCGCAACCGCTTCGGCCGCGAGCGCTCGTACAGCACCGGCTTCGAGGGCGCGATCCCGTTCATCCAGCGCCGGCACACCGAGGCGGAGAGCGACAGCAGCCGCGAGCGCTTCGAGGGCTACATGCGCGAGGTGCCCTGCCCGACGTGCCAGGGCACCCGGCTCAAGCCGGTGGTCCTCGCGGTCACCGTCGAGGGCAGGTCGATCGCCGACGTCTCCTCGATGTCGATCAGCGACTGCTCCGAGTTCCTCGGCGCGATGCGGCTCAACGCCCGGGACAAGCAGATCGCCGAGCGGGTCCTCAAGGAGGTCAACGAGCGGCTGCGCTTCCTGGTCGACGTCGGCCTGGACTACCTCTCGCTCGACCGCGCGGCCGGCACCCTGTCCGGCGGCGAGGCCCAGCGCATCCGGCTGGCCACCCAGATCGGCTCCGGCCTGGTCGGCGTGCTGTACGTGCTGGACGAGCCGTCCATCGGCCTGCACCAGCGGGACAACCACCGGCTGATCGAGACGCTGGTGCGGCTGCGCGACATCGGCAACACCCTGATCGTCGTCGAGCACGACGAGGACACCATCAAGACGGCGGACTGGGTGGTCGACATCGGCCCGGGCGCCGGCGAGCACGGCGGCAAGGTGGTGCACTCCGGTTCGCTGAAGCAGCTGCTCACCAACAAGGAGTCGCTGACCGGCCAGTACCTCTCCGGCAAGCGGTCCATCCCGATCCCGGCCACCCGCCGCGAGCGGGACAAGAAGCGCCAGCTGACGGTCCACGGCGCCCGCGAGCACAACCTCAAGGACGTCACGGTCGGCTTCCCGCTCGGCACCTTCACCGCGATCACCGGCGTCTCCGGCTCCGGCAAGTCGACGCTGGTCAACGACATCCTGTACACCCACCTCGCCCGGGAGCTGAACGGCGCCCGCAGCGTGCCCGGCCGGCACACCCGGATCACCGGCACCGACCAGGTGGACAAGGTGGTGCACGTCGACCAGTCGCCGATCGGCCGCACCCCGCGCTCCAACCCGGCCACCTACACCGGGGTGTTCGACCACGTCCGCCGGCTCTTCGCGGAGACGCAGGAGGCCAAGGTCCGCGGCTACCTGCCCGGCCGGTTCTCCTTCAACGTCAAGGGCGGCCGCTGCGAGAACTGCTCGGGCGACGGCACCATCAAGATCGAGATGAACTTCCTGCCGGACGTCTACGTGCCGTGCGAGGTCTGCCACGGCGCCCGGTACAACCGGGAGACGCTGGAGGTCCACTACAAGGGCAAGTCCATCGCCGAGGTGCTGGACATGCCGATCGAGGAGGCGCTGGGCTTCTTCGAGGCCGTCCCGGCGATCGCCCGGCACCTGCGGACGCTCAACGACGTCGGCCTCGGCTACGTCCGGCTCGGCCAGTCGGCGCCGACGCTCTCCGGCGGCGAGGCGCAGCGCGTCAAGCTCGCCTCGGAGCTCCAGAAGCGCTCCACCGGGCGGACGGTCTACGTGCTGGACGAGCCCACCACCGGCCTGCACTTCGAGGACATCAGCAAGCTGATCAAGGTGCTCAGCGGGCTGGTGGAGAAGGGCAACACGGTGATCGTCATCGAGCACAACCTCGATGTGATCAAGACCGCCGACTGGATCGTCGACATGGGCCCCGAGGGCGGCTCCGGCGGCGGCACCGTGGTCGCCGAGGGCACCCCGGAGCAGATCGCCGCCGTCCCGGAGAGCCACACCGGCAAGTTCCTGCGGGACATCCTGCCGGCCGGTTTCGCGGACGCCCCGGCCGCCGCCCCGGCGAAGAAGGCGCCGCGCAAGCGCGCGGCCGCCGCGAAGAAGTAGCCCCGTCCGCCCACCCCGCCGCACCCGGGGACTCCCGGGAGCGGCGGGGTGGGCGCGACATAGACTTCCGTGGTCCCCGCACCAGCCGTACCCGTAGGAGCGCACCGATGTCCGAGGCCCCCGAGACCAGCCCCACCGCCTCCCGCCGCACCGTGCTCTGCGGGGCCGCGGCCGTCCTGGCGGCCGGCGGCACCGTGGCGGTCACCGGGTGCAGCTCCTCGTCCTCCGGCGGCAGCGCCCCCAAGGGCCCGGTCGACCTCGGCCCGGCCTCGGCCGTGCCGGAGGGCGGCGGCAAGGTCTTCCGCGAGCAGAAGATCGTGGTGACCCAGCCCACCGCCGGCCAGTACAAGGCGTTCAACGCCCGGTGCACCCACGCCGGCTGCCTCGTGGACCAGGTCAAGAACAACCAGATCCAGTGCCCCTGCCACGGCAGCCGGTTCGCCATCACCGACGGCGCCGTGCAGGACGGACCGGCCTCCTCCCCGCTGCCCGCCTACACCGTCACGGTCGAGGCCGGCAACCTCAAGGTGACCCCGAGCTGACCGAGTTGAGCGCCTCCCGACCGCCACGGTCCCCCCTGACGATCTCCGCCCCGCGGCCCCGGCCCCACTCGGTACGGTGGACCCATGGCTGACCCGAGCACCTACCGCCCGGCGCCCGGTGCGATCCCGACCTCCCCCGGCGTCTACAAGTTCCGCGACGCCCACGGCCGGGTCATCTACGTCGGCAAGGCCAAGAGCCTGCGGCCGCGCCTGTCGTCCTACTTCCAGGACCTGGCCGGCCTGCACCCGCGCACCGCGACCATGGTCACCACCGCCGCCTCGGTGGAGTGGACGGTGGTCGCCACCGAGGTCGAGGCGCTCCAGCTGGAGTACTCCTGGATCAAGGAGTACGACCCGCGGTTCAACGTCAAGTACCGCGACGACAAGAGCTATCCGGAGCTCGCCGTCACCCTGAACGAGGAGTACCCGCGGGTCCAGGTGATGCGCGGGGCGCACAAGAAGGGCGTGCGCTACTTCGGCCCGTACGGGCACGCCTGGGCGATCCGCGAGACGGTCGACCTGCTGCTGCGCGTCTTCCCCGTCCGCACCTGCTCCAACGGCGTCTTCAAGCGCGCCCGCCAGGTCGGCCGGCCCTGCCTGCTCGGCTACATCGGCAAGTGCGCCGCGCCCTGCGTCGGCAAGGTCTCGGCGGACGAACACCGCGCGCTGGCCGAGGACTTCTGCGACTTCATGGCCGGGCGCACCGGCAACTACCTGCGCCGGCTGGAAGACGAGATGCAGGAGGCCGCCGCCGAGCTGGAGTACGAGAAGGCGGCCCGGCTGCGGGACGACATCGGCGCCCTCAAGCGCGCGATGGAGAAGAACGCCATCGTGCTCGCCGACGCCACCGACGCCGACCTGCTGGCCCTGGCCGAGGACGAACTCGAGGCCGCCGTGCAGATCTTCCACGTCCGCGGCGGCCGGGTGCGCGGCCAGCGCGGCTGGGTCACCGACAAGGTCGAGGACGTCGACACCGCAGGCCTGGTCGAGCACGCCCTCCAGCAGCTCTACGGCGGCGGCGAGTCCGTCCCGCGCGAGGTGCTCGTCCCCGCCCTGCCGGAGCCCGCGGAGCCGGTCCGCGAGTGGCTCGGCGGCCTGCGCGGCAGCCAGGTCGACCTGCGCGTGCCCCAGCGCGGGGACAAGAAGGACCTGATGGCCACCGTGCAGCGCAACGCCCAGCAGGCGCTGGCACTGCACAAGACCAAGCGCGCCTCCGACCTCACCACCCGCAGCCGCGCCCTCCAGGAGATCGCCGACGCGCTGGAGCTGGACTCCGTCCCGCTGCGCATCGAGTGCTACGACATCTCCCACCTCCAGGGCGAGGACGTGGTCGCCTCGATGGTCGTCTTCGAGGACGGCCTGGCCCGCAAGAGCGAGTACCGGCGCTTCCAGATCAGGGGCTTCGAGGGCCAGGACGACGTCCGCTCGATGCACGAGGTGATCAGCCGGCGCTTCCGCCGCTACCTCCAGGAGCGCGAGCAGACCGGCGAGTGGGCCGTCCCCGAGGAGGACGACCCCGACACCGGCGCCGGCGGCACCCGGGACGAGGAGGGCCGCCCCAAGCGCTTCGCCTACCCGCCCCAGCTGCTGGTCGTCGACGGCGGCCAGCCGCAGGTCGCCGCCGCCAGGCGCGCCCTGGACGAACTCGGCATCGACGACGTCGCGCTGTGCGGCCTGGCCAAGCGACTGGAGGAGGTCTGGCTGCCCGGCGAGGACGACCCGGTGGTGCTGCCCCGCTCCAGCGAGGGCCTCTACCTGCTCCAGCGGGTCCGCGACGAGGCGCACCGCTTCGCGATCAGCTATCAGCGCAACAAGCGTTCCAAGCGACTCACCGCCGGGGAACTGGACTCCGTCCCGGGCCTCGGCGAGACTCGCCGCCGGGCGCTGCTCAAGCACTTCGGTTCGCTGAAGAAGCTCCGGGCCGCCACCGTGGACGAGCTCTGCGAGGTACCCGGCATCGGACGCCGCACCGCGCAGACTGTTGCGGAGGCGTTGTCGTCCCGTACACCCGCCGCACCCGCGGTCAACACCGCGACCGGCGAGATCATCGAGGACGGGGCCGAGCAGGCCGCCGGGCCGGTGGCCGCAGCACCCCAGACCGCACCATCCCAGGAGACGCCATGACGGCCGACGCCGCCCGTCAGCCGGTGTGCCCCGGCCCCGCCCGCCTGCCCGGGCCGGGGAAGGGCGGCCGAGCCGTACGCGTACTCCCCAGCAGAAAGACCGAGAGCGGGGAACCGAAGTGACCGTGTCAGACGTGGCCGAGAACGCGCCGGAGCTGGTGATCATCTCCGGTATGTCCGGAGCCGGCCGCTCCACCGCCGCCAAGTGCCTGGAGGACCTCGGCTGGTTCGTGGTGGACAACCTGCCGCCGGCCCTGATCCCGACCATGGTCGACCTGGGCGCCCGTTCCCAGGGCAACGTCGCCCGGATCGGCGTGGTCGTGGACGTCCGCGGCCGGCAGTTCTTCGACGACCTGCTCACCTCGCTGGACGAGCTGGAGAAGCGCGGCGTCCGGCTGCGGGTCGTCTTCCTGGACTCCTCCGACGAGGCGCTGGTGCGCCGCTTCGAGAGCGTCCGCCGCCCGCACCCGCTGCAGGCCGACGGCCGGATCGTGGACGGCATCGCCCTGGAGCGCGACCTGCTGCGCGACCTGCGCGGCGAGGCCGACCTGGTGATCGACACCTCCAACCTCAACGTGCACCAGCTGCGCGCCAAGCTGGACGCCCAGTTCGCCGACCACGACGAGCCCGAGCTGCGCGCCACCGTGATGTCCTTCGGCTTCAAGTACGGCCTGCCGGTCGACGCCGACCTCGTGGTGGACTGCCGCTTCCTGCCCAACCCGCACTGGGTGCCCGAACTGCGGGCCCGTACCGGCACCGACGCGGACGTCGCCGGCTACGTCTTCCAGCAGCCCGGAGCCAACGAGTTCCTGGACGGCTACGCCCAGCTGCTGCGCATCATCACCGAGGGATACCGCCGCGAGGGGAAGCGCTACATGACGCTTGCCGTAGGCTGCACCGGTGGCAAGCACCGAAGCGTCGCCATGTCCGAGCGTCTGACCAAGCGTCTCATCGCCGACGGAGTCGAGACGGTGCTCGTCCACCGTGACATGGGACGGGAGTAACCGCCGCCGCCCTGCCGGGCCCGCCGGCGGAGTGGTCGGCGGGCCGAGGAACGCGAGGTGAGTGTGGCGGGATACGTGCCCGGGCGGCAGCCGCAGAGCAGGACCGGTGACCGGGCGGGCAGCCCGGCCCGGCCCACGGCGCCGGGCCGTCCGCGCAGCAGTCCCGCCCGCGCCAACCCGGCCCCGAGGATCACCGCGCTCGGCGGCGGGCAGGGCCTGTCGGCCTCGCTGTCCGCACTTCGTCGGCTCACCAGCGACCTCACCGCCGTGGTCACCGTCGCCGACGACGGCGGCTCCAGCGGCCGGCTGCGCGAGGAGCTGGGCGTGCTGCCTCCGGGCGACCTGCGCAAGGCGCTGGCCGCGCTGTGCGGGGACGACGACTGGGGCCGCACCTGGTCCGAGGTGATCCAGCAGCGCTTCACCGGCAACGGCGAGCTCGGCGGCCACGCCGTCGGCAACCTGCTGATCGTCGCGCTCTGGGAGAAGCTGGGCGACCCGGTCGCCGCGCTGGACTGGGTCGGCCGGCTGCTCAACGTGCAGGGCCGGGTGCTGCCGATGTCGGCGGTGCCGCTGGACATCGAGGCGACCGTCCGCGGCCACGACCCGGCGCGCCCCGGCGAGGTCACGGCCGTCCGCGGCCAGGCCGACGTCGCGGTGACCCCGGGCACCGTGCAGTCGATCCGGCTGCTGCCGGACGAGCCGCCCGCCGTCCCGGAGGCGGTCACCGCCGTCCGGGAGGCGGACTGGGTGGTGCTCGGCCCCGGCTCCTGGTTCACCAGCGTGCTGCCGCACCTGCTGGTGCCCGAGCTGGCCGCGGCGCTCACCGAGACCCGCGCCCGCCGCCTGCTCACCCTGAACCTGGCCCCCCAGCCCGGGGAGACCGAGGGCTTCACCCCGCAGCGCCACCTGGAGGTCATCGCCGACCACGCTCCGAACCTCGCGGTGGATGCGATCCTGGTGGACGAGCGCGCCGTCACCGGCGGGGCCTTCGGCCAGGCCGACCTGGACGGCCTGGCGAAGGCCGCCGAACGGATGGGCGCGGCTCTGGTGCTCGGCTCGGTGGCCCGCACCGACGGGACGCCGCGACACGACCCCGAGCTGTTGGCGGCAGCGTACGACCGGATTTTCCGGACACATGGAAGGATCGGGCCATGGCGATGACTCCAGCGGTGAAGGACGAGATCAGCCGGCTCCCGGTCACCCGGGCCTGCTGTCGCAAGGCGGAGGTGTCGGCGATCCTGCGGTTCGCGGGCGGGCTGCACATCGTGAGCGGCCGCATCGTGATCGAGGCGGAGCTCGACACCGGAGCGGCGGCACGGCGGCTGCGCAAGGACCTGCTGGAGATCTTCGGGCACTCCTCCGACCTGGTGGTGATGGCCCCCGGCGGGCTGCGCCGCGGCAGCCGCTTCGTGGTCAGGGTCGTCAAGGACGGCGAGCTGCTCGCGCGCCAGACCGGGCTCGTGGACGGCCGCGGACGCCCGATCCGGGGCCTGCCCCCGGCAGTCGTCTCCGGGGCCACCTGCGACGCCGAGGCGGCCTGGCGCGGGGCCTTCCTGGCGCACGGCTCGCTCACCGAGCCGGGCCGCTCCTCCTCGCTGGAGATCACCTGCCCCGGCTCCGAGGCCGCCCTCGCCCTGGTCGGCGCCGCCCGTCGGCTCGGCATCCCGGCCAAGGCCCGCGAGGTGCGCGGCGTGGACCGGGTGGTGATCCGCGACGGCGACGCGATCGGCGCCCTGCTGACCCGGCTCGGCGCGCACGAGTCGGTGCTCGCCTGGGAGGAGCGCCGGATGCGGCGCGAGGTGCGCGCCACCGCCAACCGGCTGGCCAACTTCGACGACGCCAACCTGCGCCGCTCGGCCCGCGCCGCGGTGGCGGCCGGCGCCCGGGTGGCCCGCGCGCTGGAGATCCTCGGCGACGAGGTGCCCGAGCACCTGGCCGCGGCCGGCCAGCTGCGGATGCAGCACAAGCAGGCCTCGCTGGAGGAGCTGGGCGCGCTCGCCGACCCGCCGCTGACCAAGGACGCGGTGGCCGGCCGGATCCGCCGCCTGCTGGCGATGGCAGACAAGCGGGCCTCCGAGCTGGGCCTGCCCAGCACCGAGGCGAGCCTCACCGACGAGATGGCGATGAACTGACGCCCACGGTCACACCCCGTGATCACGAAGGCCGGTGCCCGGACCCCCCGGGTGCCGGCCGCGGTCGTTTCCGGACAGCCGCGACACTCCCGAATTGGTAGAGACCACTGAGCTGGGACCAACTGCCCGGCGGGCCAGGGCCGGACGGCCTGAAATGGGGTTTGGGGCACGCCACGCCCGGTCTCACCAGGCGGCGCGATGTGCCGTCCCAGGCCCCGGAGGGGTAGGGTCGTAGGCGGTCGGGGACTTCCCAAATCTCACCCCCGCCGGGCCTCGCGCCCGGCGTACCTAACGAGGAGATCGGTTCGTGACGATCCGGGTAGGCATCAACGGCTTCGGCCGCATCGGCCGCAACTTCTTCCGCGCGGTCAAGGCTCAGGGCGCGGACATCGAGATCGTCGGTGTCAACGACCTCACCGACACGAAGACCCTGGCTCACCTGCTCAAGTACGACACCACCCTGGGCACCCTCCAGGCCGAGGTCTCGCACACCGAGGACAGCATCACCGTCGACGGCCACACCTTCAAGGTGACCGCCGAGCGTGACCCCGCGAACCTCCCGTGGGCCGCCCTGGGCGCCGACATCGTCGTCGAGTCCACCGGCATCTTCACCAAGGCCGAGGCCGCGAAGAAGCACCTCGCCGCCGGCGCGAAGAAGGTCATCATCTCGGCGCCCGCCACCGACGAGGACGTCACCATCGTCCTGGGTGTCAACGACGAGAAGTACGACGCCGCCAACCACCACGTCATCTCCAACGCCTCGTGCACCACCAACTGCGTGGCGCCGATGGCGAAGGTCCTGAACGAGAGCTTCGGCATCGTCAAGGGTCTGATGACCACCGTCCACGCGTTCACCAACGACCAGGTGACCCTGGACTTCCCGCACAAGGACCTGCGCCGTGCTCGTGCGGCCTCGCAGAACATCATCCCGACCTCGACCGGTGCCGCCAAGGCGACCGCCCTGGTCCTGCCGGAGCTGAAGGGCAAGCTGGACGGCACCTCGCTGCGCGTCCCGGTCCCGACCGGCTCCATCACCGACCTGGTCGTGACCCTCGAGCGCGAGGTCACCAAGGACGAGGTCAACGCGGCCTTCCAGAAGGCCGCCCAGGAGGGCCCGCTCAAGGGCATCCTGGCCTACACCGAGGACCCGATCGTCTCCTCGGACATCGTGAACGACCCGCACTCCTGCATCTTCGACTCGCAGCTGACCATGGTCCAGGGCAACCAGGTCAAGGTGCTCGGCTGGTACGACAACGAGTGGGGCTACTCGAACCGCGTGGTCGACCTGGTCGGCCTCGTCGGCGGGCAGCTCTGACCTCGCGGGAGCTGACGTGATGTAGGGGCGAGGGCCTGGTCGGCGTACGGTGCCGACCGGGCCCTCGTTCCGCGCTCAAGGACTTCTCAGGCGGCCCCTGCGCCGTGCCGCCTCACTGCGCATCAACCATCTCCCCAGGAGAATCCGAATCCCCGTGAAGACCATCGAAGAGCTCATCGAAGCCGGTGTCGAAGGCAAGCGCGTCTTCGTGCGCGCCGACCTGAACGTGCCGCTGGACGGCAGCACGATCACCGACGACGGCCGCATCCGCGCCGTCGCGCCGACCATCGCCAAGCTGGCCGCGGCCGGCGCGAAGGTGGTCGTCGCCTCGCACCTCGGCCGTCCCAAGGGCGCGCCGGACCCGCAGTTCTCGCTCGCCCCGGCGGCCGAGCGCCTCGGCGAGATCCTCGGCAAGGGCGTCGCCTTCGCCACCGACACCGTCGGTGACAGCGCCGCGGCCACCGTCGCCGCGCTGGCGGACGGCGAGGTCGCGCTGCTGGAGAACCTGCGCTTCAACGCGGGCGAGACCAGCAAGGACGACGCCGAGCGCAAGGCCTTCGCCGAGCAGCTGGCCGCGCTGGCCGACCTGTACGTGGGCGACGGCTTCGGCGCCGTGCACCGCAAGCACGCCTCGGTCTTCGACCTGCCGGCCCTGCTGCCGCACGCCGCGGGCGACCTGATCGCCACCGAGGTCGGCGTGCTGAAGAAGCTCACCGAGGACGTGGCCCGCCCGTACGTGGTGGTGCTCGGCGGCGCCAAGGTCTCCGACAAGCTCGGCGTGATCGACAACCTGCTGGAGAAGGCCGACCGGATCCTGATCGGCGGCGGCATGGCGTACACCTTCCTCAAGGCCAAGGGCCACGAGGTCGGCATCTCGCTGCTCCAGGCCGACCAGATCCCGACCGTCCTGGAGTACCTGGCCCGGGCCGAGGCGCGCGGCGTCGAGTTCGTGCTGCCGGTCGACGTCCTGGTCTCCGCCGAGTTCCCGGACCTCAAGACCAAGGCCCCGGCGAACCCCTCGACCGTCGCCGCGGACGCCATCCCGGCCGACCAGGAGGGCCTGGACATCGGCCCCGGGACCCGCGAGCTGTACGCGGCCAAGCTGGCCGACGCGGGCACCGTGTTCTGGAACGGCCCGATGGGCGTCTTCGAGCACCCGGACTACGCGAACGGCACCAAGGCCGTCGCGCAGGCCCTGCTCGACAGCGACGCGTTCACCGTGGTCGGTGGCGGCGACTCCGCCGCGGCCGTCCGCATCCTGGGCTTCGACGAGACGAAGTTCGGGCACATTTCGACCGGCGGCGGCGCCAGCCTCGAGTACCTGGAGGGCAAGACCCTCCCCGGTCTCGCCGCTCTGGAGGACTGACAGCACATGACCGACCGTCTCCCGCTGATGGCGGGCAACTGGAAGATGAACCTCAACCACCTTGAGGCCATCCAGCACACCCAGAAGCTGGCCTTCGCGCTGGCCGACAAGGACTACGCGGCCGTCGAGGTCGCCGTCCTGGTGCCGTTCACCGACCTGCGCTCGGTGCAGACCCTGGTCTTCGGCGACAAGCTGAAGATCAAGTACGGCTCGCAGGACATCTCGCAGCACGACGGCGGGGCCTACACCGGCGAGGTCTCCGGCCCGATGCTGGCCAAGCTCCAGTGCACCTACGCGGTGATCGGCCACTCCGAGCGCCGCCAGTACCACGGCGAGAACGAGGAGATCGTCAACGCCAAGGTGAAGGCCGCCTACCGCGCCGGGGTCACCCCGATCCTGTGCGTCGGCGAGCCGCTGGAGATCCGCAAGGCCGGCACCCACGTCGAGTACACCCTGGCCCAGCTGGACGGCGGCCTGGCCGACGTCCCGGCCCACCAGGCCGAGTCGATCGTGGTCGCCTACGAGCCGGTCTGGGCGATCGGCACCGGCGAGGTGGCCACCCCGGAGGACGCGCAGGAGGTCTGCGCCGCCATCCGCGGGCGGATCGCCGAGCTGTACGACGCCGAGCTGGCCGGCAAGGTCCGGGTGCTGTACGGCGGTTCGGTGAAGTCGTCGAGCGCGGCCGGCCTGATGGCCAAGCCCGACATCGACGGCGGCCTGGTCGGCGGTGCCTCGCTGGACGCCGACGAGTTCGTCAAGATCGTGCGCTACCGTGAGCAGGCAGTAGGCTAACGCCGCCGCAGCAACGTAGGCTTTGGGGCCGGACCGCCGTACGCGGCCCGGCCCCTTCGCCGAAGATACGAGAGAGTTGGTCCCGTCGTGGTTCTCGGGTTCTCGATTGCCCTGATCATCTTCAGTCTGCTGATGATCCTTCTGGTGCTGCTGCACAAGGGGAAGGGCGGCGGCCTGTCCGACATGTTCGGCGGTGGCTCGATGTCCACCGGCGGCGGTTCGGCGGTGGCCGAGCGCAACCTGGACCGCATCACCATCGTGGTCGGCCTGGGCTGGTTCGCCTCCATCATCGTCCTCGGCCTGCTGATGAAGTCCTCGGTCTGACGTAACCCTGACGCCCCGTCGCCCGAGCGCCTATCCTGGGACGGTCGGGTGCGGAGGCGGTGGTGGCGGAGGCTTAACTCCTGCTTACACTAGGACGACTTTCGCCACCGACGCGCACCGCGGCGGGTCGGCGCACCAGTACGCAGGGAGTCAGACCGTGGCAAGTGGCAATGCCATCCGTGGCAGCAGGGTCGGGGCCGGCCCGATGGGCGAGGCGGAGCGCGGCGAGTCCGCCCCGCGCAACCGGATCTCCTTCTGGTGCGCGAACAAGCACGAGACCCGTCCCAGCTTCGCGGCCGAAGCGGCGATCCCGGACACCTGGGACTGCCCGCGCTGCGGCTTCCCGGCCGGCCAGGACCAGCACAACCCGCCGGCGCCCTCGCGCAACGAGCCGTACAAGACCCACCTCGCCTACGTCCGCGAGCGGCGCACCGACGCCGACGGCGAGGCGATCCTGGCCGAGGCGCTGGCGAAGCTCCGCGGCGAGATCTGAGCGGAGCGCCGGAGCGGAACGCAGCGGTCCGGACAGAACAGCGCGAAGGGCGCCCCCGTCGGTGACGGTGGCGCCCTTCGGCGTTGCCGGATCCGGTCAGGCCGAGGCCGGCGGGTAGAGCTGCGGCGGGATCCGCTCCGCGGCGGCGCGGTCCAGCAGCCACAGGGTGCGGCTGCGGCCGTACGCGCCGGAGGCGGGCGCCTGGAGCTCGCCGGGGCCGGACAGGGCCAGCGCGACCGCGCCCGCCTTGTCCTCGCCGGCGGCCAGCAGCCAGACCTCGCGGGCGGTGCGGATCGCCGGGAGGGTGAGCGAGACCCGGGTCGGCGGGGGCTTGGGGGCCCCGCGCACGCCGACCACGGTCAGCTCGGTCTCCCGGACGCCCGGGTGCTCGGGGAAGAGCGAGGCGACGTGGGTGTCCGGGCCGACGCCGAGCAGCAGCACGTCGAAGGCCGGGACGCCGAGCCGGTCGCCCGGCCCGGCCGCCTTCGCCAGCTCCTCGGCGTAGCGGGCGGCGGCGGCCTCCACGTCCGAGCCGTCCACCCCGTCCGAGGCGGGCATCTCGTGCACCCGCGCCGGGTCGAGCGGGACGGCATCCAGCAGCTCGGCGCGGGCCTGGACGGCGTTGCGCTCCGGGTCGGCGGCGGGCAGGAAGCGCTCGTCGCCCCACCAGAGGTCCAGCCGGCCCCAGTCGACCGCGTCGCGCGCCGGGGAGGCGGCGATCGCGGCCAGCAGGGCGTTGCCGTTGCGCCCGCCGGTGAGCACCACCGAGGCGCTGCCGCGGGCGGCCTGGGCGTCCACGATCCGGGTGATCAGCCGGGCCGCGGCCGCCTGGGCCATCAGCTCCTTGTCCCGGTGGACGACCAGCTGCGGGGTCGCGTTGGTCATGCGCCGTCCTTGCCGGTGCGCTTGCCGGCGGCCTTGCGGGCGGGCTTCTTCTCCGCCGCCCCGGCGGTCACCCGCTCGGGGTTGGCCACGGCCTGCTCCACGGCCGCCTCGGCGGCCTCCTCGACGGCCTCCTCCGCGACCTCGCGGGCGACCTGCTCGGCCGCCGCGGTCTCGGCGTTGGACGGCTCGTGCAGCCGGTCGACGGGCGTGCGCACGGCCGTCGCGTAGATGTCGTCCGGGTCCAGGCGGCGCAGCTCCTCGGCGATCAGCTCCGAGGTCTCGCGCCGCTTGAGCGCCACCTGGCGGTCCGGCGAGCCGGGCATGGAGAGCGTGCCCAGCAGGCCGTCCGGGCGGTCCAGGGTGATGTCCCCGTCCTTGGTGCGCAGGTGCACCGCGGTGATGCCGGGGCCGTTGGTGACGACCCGCTCGACGGGCACCTGGAGCCGGTTGGTCAGCCAGAGGCCGAGCAGCTCGACGCTGGGGTTGTAGGACTCGCCCTCGACCACCGCGGAGACGATCGTGGACGGCCGCTGGTCCAGCGCGGCGGCCAGCATCGAGCGCCAGCCGGTGACCCGGGTCCAGGCCAGGTCGGTGTCGCCCGGGGTGTAGCTCTGCGCGCGCTGGGCGAGCTGGCCGACCGGGGACTCGGCGGTGACGGCGTCGGTGATCCGGCGCTGGGCGATCGAGCCCAGCGGGTCCTGCGCCGGGTGGTGCGGAGCGTTGTCCGGCCACCAGACCACGGTCGGGGCGTCCGGCAGCAGCAGCGGCAGGACCACCGACTGGGCGTGCGCGGCGAGTTCGCCGTGCATCCGCAGGACGACCGTCTCGCCGGAGCCGGCGTCGGAGCCGACCAGGATCTCGGCGTCCAGCCGGGTCTCGGCGCGGGCCCGGGGCGAGCGCCCGGCGCGCTTGATCACCGCGAGGGTGCGCATCGGGTGCTCGCGGGAGGCGTCGTTGGCGGCCTTGAGGGCGTCGTAGGCGCTGCCCTCGTCGGTCACGATCACCAGGGTGAGCACCATGCCGGCGGCGCCCGAGCCGCGGGCCCGGCGCGCCTCCATCAGCGCGGCGTTGATCTTGCTGGACGTCGTGTTGGTGAGGTCGATCTTCATGGCCGGCGCCAGCTCCTGCCGTCTCGTGCGAGCATCTCGTCCGCCTCGACGGGACCCCAGGTCCCCGCCGCGTACTGGGCGGGCTTGCCGTGGGTGTCCCAGTACTTCTCGATCGGGTCGAGGATCTGCCAGGAGAGCTCGACCTCCTGGTGGCGCGGGAACAGGTTGGCGTCGCCGAGCAGCACGTCGAGGATGAGCCGCTCGTACGCCTCCGGGCTGGACTCGGTGAAGGACTCGCCGTAGGCGAAGTCCATCGTGACGTCCCGCACCTCGAAGGAGGTGCCCGGCACCTTGGAGCCGAACCGCACCGTCACGCCCTCGTCCGGCTGGACCCGGATGACCAGGGCGTTCTGCCCCAGCTCCTCGGTCGCGTAGGAGTCGAAGGGCAGGTACGGGGCGCGCTGGAAGACGACCGCGATCTCGGTCACCCGGCGGCCCAGGCGCTTGCCGGTCCGCAGGTAGAACGGGACGCCCGCCCAGCGGCGGTTGTTGATCTCCAGCTTGATGGCCGCGTAGGTGTCGGTCTTGGAGTCGGGGTCGATGCCGTCCTCGTCCAGGTAGCCGACGACCTCCTCGCCGCCCTGCCAGCCGGCCGCGTACTGGCCGCGCACGGTGTGCCGGCCGAGGTCGGCCGGGAGCTTGACGGCGCTGAGCACCTTGAGCTTCTCGGCCACCAGCGCCTTCGGGTGGAAGGAGGCGGGCTCCTCGATGGCGGTGAGCGCCATCAGCTGGAGCAGGTGGTTCTGGATCACGTCACGGGCGGAGCCGATGCCGTCGTAGTAGCCGGCCCGGCCGCCGATGCCGATGTCCTCGGCCATGGTGATCTGCACGTGGTCGACGTACGACCGGTTCCAGATCGGCTCGAACATCTGGTTGGCGAAGCGCAGCGCCAGGATGTTCTGGACCGTCTCCTTGCCCAGGTAGTGGTCGATCCGGAAGACCTCGTCCCGGGGGAAGACCTCGTGGACGACCTTGTTGAGCTCCTGAGCGCTCTCCAGGTCGTGGCCGAAGGGCTTCTCGATGACCGCGCGGCGCCAGGAGCCCTGCGGCGGGTCGGCCAGGCCGTGCTTCTTGAGCTGCTGGACGACGGTGGGGAAGAACTTCGGCGGGACGGACAGGTAGAAGGCGAAGTTGCCGCCGGTGCCCTGGGCCTTGTCCAGCTCCTCGATGGTCTCGCGCAGCTTGTCGAAGGCCTCGTCGTCGTCGAAGGTTCCGTGGACGAACCGCATGCCCTTGGCGAGCTGCTGCCAGACCTCCTCCCGGAACGGGGTGCGGGCGTGGTCCCGGACGGCGTCGTGGACCTCCTTGGCGAAGTCCTCGTCGTCCCACTCGCGGCGGGCGAAGCCGACGAGGGAGAAGCCCGGCGGAAGCAGACCGCGGTTGGCCAGGTCGTAGATGGCCGGCATCAGCTTCTTGCGGGACAGGTCGCCGGTGACCCCGAAGATGACCAGACCGGACGGCCCCGCGATGCGCGGGAGCCGCCGGTCGGAGGGGTCACGAAGCGGGTTGACGGGGGCGGGCGGGAGGTCGTCCGCGTCCGATTCCGGAGTCAACTCGGGGAAATCAGTGCTCACTTGATGGGCTCCGCTTTCGTGCGCTGGCTGTGAGCAGGGGTCACTTCTCGTCGGCGAAGGAGGCGAGCGAGGCGGTGACGGTGTCGAGCAGCTCGTTCCAGGACTGCTCGAACTTCTCGACGCCCTCGTCCTCCAGGAGCTGGACGACGTCGTCGTAGTCCACGCCGGCGGCGGCGATCGCGTCCAGCACGGCCTTGGCGTCGGCGTAGTTGGGGACGATCGTGTTGCCGGTGACCACACCGTGGTCGCCGGTGGCCTCCAGGGTGGCCTCGGGCATCGTGTTGACGGTGCCGGGGGCGACCAGCTCGGTGACGTACAGGGTGTCCGGCAGGGCCGGGTCCTTGACGCCGGTGGAGGCCCACAGCGGGCGCTGCGGCTTGGCGCCGGCGGCCTCCAGGGCGGCCCAGCGGGCGCTGCCGGCGGTCTTGCCGTCGACGCTGCCGAAGACCTCCTCGTACGCCTGGTAGGCGAGGCGGGCGTTGGCCAGCGCGGCCTTGGAG
This sequence comes from Kitasatospora sp. NPDC001225, assembly GCF_053597855.1. Taxonomy (NCBI): domain Bacteria; kingdom Bacillati; phylum Actinomycetota; class Actinomycetes; order Kitasatosporales; family Streptomycetaceae; genus Kitasatospora; species Kitasatospora sp. NPDC001225. Next base: position 56,032 of record NZ_JBSFJC010000024.1, on the reverse strand, counting down.
CGCAGGTCCTTCGCCTCGCCGCCGATCTTGTCTAGGCGCTTGTCGATCTCGGTGTCCACGCGGGAGACGAAGAAGGAGGCGACCGACTCGATCTGGGAGAGGTCCAGGCCCTTGGCCTTGGCGGTCTCCAGGCCGGTCAGGTAGGCGTCGATGACGGCCTTGTAGCGCTCCAGCGAGAAGATCAGCGTGACGTTGACGCTGATGCCCTTGCCGATGACCTCGGCGATCGCGGGCAGGCCGGCCTTGGTGGCGGGGATCTTGATGAAGACGTTCGGGCGGTCGACCAGCCACCACAGCTGCTTGGCCTCGGCCACGGTGGTGGCGGTCTCGTGCGCCAGGCGCGGGTCGACCTCGATGGAGACCCGGCCGTCGCGGCCGTTGGAGGCGTCGTAGACCGGGCGCAGCACGTCGGCCGCGTCGCGCACGTCCGAGGTGGTGATCATGCGGATCGCCTCGTCGGTGGTGACCTTGCGGACGGCGAGGTCGCGCAGCTGGCCGTCGTAGGAGTCGTCGCCGGAGCCGGCGATGGCCTTCTGGAAGATGGTCGGGTTGGTGGTCACGCCCACCACGTGCTTGTTCTGCACCAGTTCGGCCAGGTTGCCGGAGTTCAGCCGCTTGCGGCTGAGGTCGTCCAGCCAGATCGCAACGCCTTCGTCGCTGAGGCGCTTCAGTGCGTCAGTCATGGTGCTTCAGTCCCTTGTTCTTGCTTCGTGGGGTGGTCGGGAGGGGGCCGCGTGCCCGCGTGCGGGCGGGCACGCGGCCCGGGGGCCGCTAGCGGTTGACGGCCTCGAGGGAGCGCAGGGCGTTGTGGGCCTCGGCCACCACGCGCTCGGTGGTGATGCCGAACTCCTCGAACAGCACCTTGTAGTCGGCGGAGGCGCCGAAGTGCTCCAGCGAGACGATCCGGCCGTGGTCGCCGACCAGCTCGCGCCAGCCCTGGGCGATGCCGGCCTCGACCGAGACACGGGCCTTGACCGACGGCGGCAGCACGCTGTCGCGGTAGGCCTGGTCCTGCTCCTGGAACCACTCGAAGGACGGCAGCGAGACCACCCGGGTGGCGATGCCCTCGGCCTCCAGCGCCTCGCGGGCCTGGACGGCCAGCTGGACCTCGGAGCCGGTGCCGAGCAGGATCACCTGCGGGTCGCCGGTGGAGGCCTCGGCCAGGATGTAGCCGCCCTTCGCGGTGCCCTCGGCGGAGCCGAAGACCTCGCGGTCGAAGGTCGGGACGCCCTGGCGGGTCAGCGCCAGGCCGACCGGGCCGGGGTGGCTGGTGTGGCGCTCGACGATGGTGCGCCAGGCGACGGCGGTCTCGTTGGCGTCGGCCGGGCGGACCATGGCCAGGCCCGGGATGGCGCGCAGCGAGGCCATGTGCTCGACCGGCTGGTGGGTCGGGCCGTCCTCGCCGAGGCCGATCGAGTCGTGCGTCCAGACGTAGGTGACCGGCAGCTTCATCAGCGCGGCCAGGCGGACGGCCGGGCGCATGTAGTCGGCGAAGACCAGGAAGGTGCCGCCGTAGACCCGGGTCTTCCCGTGCAGGGCGATGCCGTTCATGGTCGAGCCCATGGCGTGCTCGCGGATGCCGAAGTGGATCGTCCGGCCGTACGGGCTCGCCGACTTCAGCGGGTTGCCCTCGGGCAGGAAGGAGCTGTCCTCGTCGATGGTGGTGAGGTTGGACTCGGCGAGGTCGGCCGAGCCGCCCCACAGCTCCGGGATCACCGCGCCGATCGCCTTGAGGGTGTCGCCGGAGGCCTTGCGGGTGGCGACGTCCTTGCCGGCCGGGAAGGACGGGACGGCCTTCTTCCAGCCCTCGGGCAGCTCGCCGGCCTCGATGCGGTCGAACTCGGCCGCGCGGTGCGGGTTGGCGGCGCGCCAGGCCTCGAAGCCCTGCTGCCACTGGTCGCGGGCGGCCTTGCCGCGCTTGATGACCTGGCGGGCGTGCCCGATGACCTGGTCGCTGACCTCGAAGGTCTTCTCCGGGTCGAAGCCCAGGACCTTCTTGGTGGCGGCGATCTCGGCGGCGCCGAGCGCGGAGCCGTGGGCCTTGGCGGTGTTCTGGGCGTCCGGGGCCGGCCAGGCGATGATCGTCCGCATCGCGATCATCGACGGGCGGGAGGTCTCGGCCTTGGCCGCGGCCAGCGCCTCGGCCAGGGCGGCCACGTCGATGTCGCCGTTGGACTTCGGGGTGACGCGCTGGACGTGCCAGCCGTACGCCTCGTAGCGCTTGAGGACGTCCTCGGAGAAGGCGGTCTCGGTGTCGCCCTCGATCGAGATGTGGTTGTCGTCGTAGACGGCGACCAGGTTGCCCAGCTTCTGGTGGCCCGCCAGCGACGAGGCCTCGGCGGAGATGCCCTCCTCCAGGTCGCCGTCGGAGACGATCGCCCAGACCGTGTGGTCGAAGGGGGACTCGCCGGCCGGGGCCTCCGGGTCGAACAGGCCGCGCTCGTAGCGGGCGGCCATCGCCATGCCGACCGCGTTGGCGATGCCCTGGCCCAGCGGGCCGGTGGTGGTCTCCACACCCGCGGTGTGGCCGTGCTCGGGGTGGCCGGGGGTACGGCTGCCCGCGACGCGGAAGGCCTTCAGGTCGTCCAGCTCCAGGCCGTAGCCGGCGAGGTAGAGCTGGGTGTAGAGCGTCAGGCTGGTGTGGCCGGGGGAGAGGACGAAGCGGTCGCGTCCGACCCAGGACGGGTCGGTCGGGTCGTGGCGCAGGAACCGCTGGAAGATCAGGTACGCGGCCGGGGCCAGCGACATGGCCGTCCCGGGGTGTCCGTTACCGACCTTCTGGACAGCGTCCATGGCCAGGACGCGCGCCGTGTCAACGGTGCGCTCATCCAGATCGGTCCACTCGAATGCGTTCGTCGGCGCAGTGCTCACCCTGTCTCAGGGCTCCTTCCATTGTGAAGAGTGACCCCGTGAATGGGGACCGGGTCGGCCACGGCGCTGTGGTCCCGACGCTGGGTGGTGCCGGTCACGGAGGGTAGATCCCGCTTCTGTCCGCGAGCCTACCGTCCGGGGTGCGGCTCACCCTCCGTGCTGGGACAACCGGCAATTCCGCATGCAGATTCCCACTGGAGCGGTGCGGATGGATTTGTCCCAGACTCTCCCGGTTCGCGCCGTCGCGCCGCTCCGGTGGTCAGGACGGGCTAGCGGACCCGCCGGAGGCGCTCGACGGCCCCGCCCGGGCGGTTCACCCGGGGGTGTGCGTTCCGCCTCGCCGGGGGACCCCGGAGCCGGATGGGATATATGGAACGTCTATGGTGTCGTGGTACGCGCAGAGCGGACGATTCGGGACCCTTCGTTCCTGTGGACGCCTGCGAAGATTCATCTTCAGTTGGGGTGTTAGTGACCGCCGTCGAAACCCGTCCCGCCGGGGTCACCGGGGCGACTCCTGCGCACCGGCCGTTCGGGGCCCGTGTCGGCGCGTTCGTCGCATTGACCAAGCCGCGGATCATCGAGCTGCTGCTGATGAGCACCGTGCCGGTGATGTTCCTGGCCCAGCAGGGCGTGCCGAACATGCTGTTGGTGCTGAAGGTCGTCGTCGGCGGCTACCTCTCGGCCGGCGGCGCCAACGCCCTCAACATGTACATCGACCGCGACATCGACGCGGTCATGTCGCGCACCGAGCGGCGTCCGATCGTCACCGGGATGGTGTCGCCGCGCGAGGCGCTGGTGTTCGGCATCGTCCTCGCCGTCGTCTCGACGCTTCTGCTGGGCTTCGGGGTCAACTGGCTGTCGGCCTGGCTGGCGCTCGGCGCGCTGCTGTTCTACGTGTTCGTCTACACGCTCGGGCTCAAGCGGCGCACCTCGCAGAACATCGTCTGGGGCGGCATCGCCGGCTGCATGCCCGTCCTGATCGGCTGGTCCTCGGTGACCAACTCGGTGTCCTGGGCCGCGGTGATGCTGTTCCTGGTCGTGTTCTTCTGGACGCCGCCGCACACCTGGGTGCTGTCGATGAAGGTCCGCGACGACTACGAGCGGGCCGGCGTGCCGATGCTGCCGGTCGTCAAGGGCAACGTGGCCGTCGGCAAGCAGGTCGTCGCCTACTCCTGGGTGATGGTGGCGGTCTCGCTGGCGGTCTGGCCGCTGGGCCACATGAGCTGGCTGTACCCGGTCGCCGCGGTGCTGCTGGGCGGGGCCTGGCTGCGCGAGGCGCACGCGCTGTACGGGCGGGCCAAGGCCGGGATCGTGGGCGCGAAGCTCAAGGAGATGCGGCTGTTCCACTGGTCGATCACCTACCTGTCGCTGCTGATGGTGGTCTGCGCGATCGACCCGTTCGTCAAGTAGAGGCTTACGAAGTAGAGGCTTACGCGAAGAGCCCCGGTCCGGGCGGACCGGGGCTCTTCGCGTTCTCAGCGGGCGGGCAGCTCGGAGGGGCCGACGTGGCCGTCCAGCCAGTCCCGCAGCGGCTGGGAGGCGTGCAGGAAGCCGGCGATCCGGGTGTGGGCGGCGCGGGTGCCCAGCCACTTCGCGGGCTCCCACTCCTGCCAGGCCACCAGGCCCTTGTGGCGCAGCAGCCCGATCCGGGGGTGGTCCTTGGGGTAGCCGCGCGGGGCCGACTTGAGGGAGTCCCGGCCCACGACCAGCGGGCCCTGCTGCTCCACCCGGGCGATCACGCGCTCCAGCTCCGCGCCGGTGACGTCCTCCGCGACGGCGGCGCGGTAGCGCTCCAGCTGGTCGGGGGCGAGCTGGTAGAGGCCGTTGCCGCAGGCCAGTCCGTCGGCGGAGAGCTGGATGTAGCCGCCGCTCTCCAGATGGGCGCCGATGTGGGTCTTGTACGGGGACTTGTCGGCGCTGAACCGGACGTCGCGGTTGGGCCGGAAGATCTTCCCCGGCCCGAACTCCGGCTCCAGCTCGGCGAGCAGCAGCTCCATCGGGGCCCGGACGACGCCGTCGTAGACGTCCTTGTGGGCCTGCCAGAAGGTCTTGGAGTTGTCGGCTTCCAGGTGCTCGTAGAAGTCGAGCGCCTCGGCCGGCCAGCCGGAGAAGGTCACCCCTCCAGTATGTGGCCCGGTGCACAGGGCGCTCCCGTCGCCAGCGGCGCTACCGGTGGGTAGCATGCGGGACATGAGCAGCGCAGAGACCGCCACCGCCGCGCCGGACGCCCGCACCGAGCGCCGCGCCAAGCGCATCGCCAAGCACCTCACCAGCTTCGCCCGCGAGCACGGGGGCGGCGACGCCGTCGTCGAGTACGTCGGCTCCGTGGCCACCCGCATCGTGGTCGTCGGCGCGGACGGCGCCTGGGGCGACCAGGTGGCCCCCAGCTACGCCGTGGGCAAGCGCGCCGCCGAGCTGGCCGGGCTGACCCTGCACGACGACTTCGAGGGCGAGCTGGGCCTCAAGGTCAAGACCGGCGCGTACGAGTGGAAGCGGATGGCCGGCATCCAGATCTGACCGGCATCTCGGTGTCACGACGGCCCGGTTCCCCCGTGCGGGGGAACCGGGCCGTCGGCATGACCTGGCCGCCCGGTGGCGCCGCTGTCGTAGGGCACTGACGCACCGCGTCTACGGGATGGGCGCGCTGGAAGTCGGCGGGGTCGACTTCTTGTGCTTGGCGGCCTGGGTGCGGCAGTGGGCGAGGGCGTACGCGAGGCGGGTGTCGGGGTGAGGGGTGGTGGTGAGGAGTTCACCGGCGGTGACGAGGGTCTCCCAGTAGAGGACGGGGCTGCCGGTGCGGGGCATGGGCCGGACGGCGGTGAGGGAGAGGTAGGCGGTGGTGAGGTTGCCGGTGGTGAACCAGCGCTGCAACCCGTGCCGGTGGCCGGGGCGGATGCCGCCCATGGCGTCGATGGCGACCAGGAAGTGTTCGACGACGGCGAGTTCGGCGTCGGTGAGCGACTTCGGGATGTCGAAGACGCCGAGGGCTTCGAGGAGTTCGCCGGTGTCGGTCTCGGAGTCGGGTCGGGGGTCGGCGAGCAGGGCGTCGTAGCAGTCGTCGAGGCGGCGGGTGGTTTCGGCGAGGGGGATGGTGAGGGCGAGGCAGACGGCGCGGGCGGAGGGGAGGGGCTCGCGGGTGCGCTTGGCGAGGAGGGCGTACGTCTCGGAGGGGGTGCGGCCGCGGGAGAGGGCGTGCCGGGCCAGGGTGGCGAGGTTCATGGGTGGTCGGACTTTCAGGTGAGGGTGGGGGCGGCGACGGCCCAGACGATCGGGGCGAGGCGGAGGAGGACGGCCGGGCATCGGCTGGATCGGCCGATGCAAGGCCGTAGTCGGCCTGGCGGCGCGGACGGGAAGAGCTTCAGCGGGAGCGGTTGAGCGGCGTGGGCGTCGTGAGGTCGGCGTGGACGACCTTCCCGAACGGGAGGAGCGTGACGCCCCAGTGGCCATGGGTGAGCCGGTGGACCATTGCGAGACCCCGGCCGGACGTGGCGTCGGGCCCGGCCTGGATCATTACGGGCATCGACCGGGAGCCGTCACCGACGAGGATGCGGACGATGCGGTCGGTCGGACGGCGGACGCCGACGAGCATGCGGGTATGGCAGCCGGTCTTGGAGGAGTTGGTGGCCAACTCGCTGACGATCACGGCAGAGTCGTCCACCAGATCGTCCAGCCCCCACTCCCGCAGCTTCACGCGGATGAAGCGGCGAGCAGCGCTCACCGACTCGGGCCGATAAGGCAGGCAGATCGTCGCCGGCGTGGTGAGTCGATCGGCAGCAGGCACTGATGCTTCCCCGGTGTTGTCGATCACCCGGGGCGGCACGGCAGTGGGTTGAGGCATCGGACTGGCTCCCGTAGATGGATCAGGGCGGCTGATCCTCATTCAAGGCCGCGCCGATGTTCCCAAGAGACTCCAAGTAGGTGACTCCAAAACGGAGTCAGGATTCGCTCCATGAGCCTACGATCGATACGCATCGTGAGGAGAGTGAAACGATGGGTTCCCAGCCGGGTCTGCATGAGGTGATCGCAGGTCTGCTCCAGGACCAGCGTCTGCTGAGAGCATGTGGGGCTCGCGACATGGGCGCCGTGTTCCGGCTCCTCAACGTGCGCGGTGTCAGTACCCGGCGCATTGCCGCAGCCGTGGAGATCAGCCAAGGGCGGCTGTACGACTACATGAATGGTAAGACCAGGGTCGAGAAGTTGGCGCTGTTCGAGCAGATTGCCGACGCCTTCCACATCCCCGGAGAGTTGCTTGGTCTTGCCCGCAGGTCCTGGGAACCAGATCTCGCTTTCGAGCCCCCAAGTCCTGCACCGGCTCCGCCAGAGGCTGCGGGTGGCGCCGACTTGGCCACTGTGGAGGCCTTCCGTCGCGCAGATCGGCAGACGGGAGGTGGGCGCCTGTACTCGGCTGTGATCCACCATCTCTCGGGCCAGGTGGCGCCGCGTCTGGTTGATGTCGAGAGCGGCCCACACGTCTTCGCCGCAGCTGCTGCGCTCACCGAGATGGCCGGTTGGATGGCTCACGACTCCGGCCGTGACGACCTTGCCGCTCGGCACTTCGCCCATGCGCTACCCCTCGCGCGTGCCTCCGGTGACCTGCCGTTGACGGCGCACGTGGCAGCCAGCACCAGCCATCTGTCCCTTCAGACCGGCGACCCGGCGAAGGCCGTGCACTGGGCCACCGTCGGTATTGAACTGGTCGGTCGGGGCCCGCACTTGCCAGGCCTCATGGCTCGACTGAACACCATGCTGGCCCGAGCCCTGGCAGCCTCCCTGCATCACGGTCCGGCAGCGCAGGCGCTCGATCATGCTCAGGCCGCTCTTGTGGCTGGAGCTGATGACGAGCATCCGTGGTTGAGCCCGTTCGACGACGCCACCCTTGCCAGCGAGTCGGCGCTGGCGTTCAGTGACCTCGGCCGGTCCAAGGAGGCTCTTCGCCAGGGGGAGCAGGCAGTGGCACTGCGGGAGGAAGGCCGCACGCGTTCGCTCACCTTCAGTCGCATCACCCTTGCGCGTATCCATGTCGATTGTGGCGACTTGGATTCCGCGATCGGCGTCGGAGCCGAGCTTCTCGACACCAGTCCCACACTCGGGTCTGTCCGGGTCGTTCATCAGATGGATGACCTCCGTGAACTCCTCGGGAGGCACCGCGACTACGGACCGGTCGGTGAGTACCTGGCACGATTCGATGAGGCGTGCAGAGCCCGGCAGCTCTTGCTCGCTGACATCGTCCCGTTGCCTCGGGGAGGTTCAACATGAGGCCCGTTTCCACCGATACCGAAGCCTGGAACGCCTACCTTGCCGAGGGGAATGCCAGGCAAGCCCGCAAGCGTGTCTCAGCGGACGTGATCCTGCGCGACCGGGGTGGTCGTATCCTGACCGTCAACCCTACCTACAAGGAGGGTTGGGACCTCCCTGGCGGAATGGCTGAGGCCAACGAGCCACCGGATGAGGCCGCAGTGCGGGAACTGCGCGAGGAATTGGGCTTGGACATCACCATCCGCCGCCTGTTGGTCGTGGACTGGGTTGCGCCGCACGGCCCGTGGGACGACCAGATCGCGTTCATCTTCGACGCGGGAACCCTCTCACCCGCTCGGGCCGCGAGGGTTCGCCCACACGACGACGAACTGTCCGAGGCCGTCTTCCTCCCCGTATCGGAGGTCGCCAACCGACTGCGGATTCGCCAGCGGAACCGGCTGGACGCCGCTGTCAGGGCAATCGCAGACGGCGGCGCACGGTATCTGCGTGACGGGGCGGAGGTCTGGTGACGCCAGGGGCAGTGAACGGGGCAGAAGGGTGGCGAGGAGCATGCGGGTTTGGCAGCCCGTCTTGAAGGAGTTGGTGACCAACTCGCTGACGATTACGGCAGAGTCGTCCACCAGATCGTCCAGCCCCCACTCCCGCAGCTGCGCACACAGGTGGCGGAATGTGTTCCTGCGAACAGGAGTTCAGGTTTGACCGAGCATCATGAGCCGTTCCTCTACGTCATCGTCTGTGCCTCGGGAATCGCTGACGGCGTGAGCGGACTGATCACTGCCGCCCATGCCGAGGGATGGAAGGTCGGGGTGATCGCCACTCCCAACGCACTCGGCTTCCTGGATCAAGAAGCCATCGAGGCCCAGACCGGCTATCCGATCCGCTCGGCCTGGCGTACGCCCGGCAGTTCTCGGCCGCTGCCGGAGGCCGATGCCGTCGTGGTCGTCTCCGCGACCTTCAACACCATCAACAAGTGGGCCCTCGGGATCGCTGACACGCTCGCGTTGGGCATCCTCTGCGAGTCGTACGGGCTGGGCATTCCTGTCGTCGTCCAGCCCTATGTCAACTCCGCCCTGGCGGCCCACCCGGCCTATTCGGAGAGCCTGGCCCGGCTGCGCTCGATGGGCGTCCTGGTCGGTGACTCCGTTCCCCACAGGCCCAAGTCCGGCGGAGCGCGCGACGAGTACAACTGGACCCATGTCCTCGACGTGCTTCGTCCTACCCTCGGCAGCCGTTCGAAGCCGACCGCGTGACGGGCGATTCCGCGAGGCGAGATCCACAGGAGGTGGGGATGCCGCCGCCGTCCCACTCGGTGTCCGTCGCGGGGGTGGTGGTGCGCGAGGACGGCCGGGGGCCGGCGATTCGGCTCTTGGACGGCGGGGAGGCGGTCGAGCTGGAGGGCCAGTTGAAGGAGGTGTTCGCGGAGGCGTTTGCGGAGCCTCCCTACGGCGAGGGGCCGAGCGATGTGGAGCGGGCGTTCCGCCGGTTCCGCTCGCAGGCGCGTCGGCGGGGGTTCCGGGCCGCGATCGCCTTCGACGGCGACTCCGTTGTGGGTATGGCGTACGGCTACCCGCTGTCGGCGGACACCGGATGGTGGGACACCCTGGTCGATCCCGTGCCGGGGGATCTCAGGCTCGAGGACGGAAGGCGCACGTTCGGTCTCTTCGAGCTGGCGGTCCGGCCTCGATGGCGCCGCCAGGGGATCGCCACCCGTATGCATCGCGTCCTCATCGACGGAATCGACAACGTCCGGGTGATGCTGAACACGCAGCCGGAGGCGACTGCGGCCCAGGCGTCCTACCGAGCGTGGGGCTATACGCGCGTCGGGTCGGCGATCCCGTGGGAGGGCGCGGCCCGGCACGACGTGATGCTGCTCGAACTGGCCCGCCCGGTGGCGTGAGCGTGAGATTCCAGGTTGTGCTGCGGGGTGGCACGACATCGAGCGCCCGGACGTACGACGGGCGACGGCTGCTGTGACGACACGGCGAAGGCCCCCATCGTGGGATGGGGGCCTTCGCCTGTGTCCTGCTTCTGCTCAGACCGAGGCGGGCTGCGGGGTCTGGGCGGGGAGCTGGTCGGTGACCGCCTCGGCCCCGCGGGTGCGCAGGGCGAGGGGGACGCGCAGGGCGGCGATCCAGGTCAGTGCCGCGAGGAGCATGTGGAGGCCGACCATCAGCTCGGGGGCGTCGGTGAAGTACTGGATGAAGCCCAGGACGCCCTGGAGGAGGAGGACGGCCAGCAGCTCCTTGGTGCGGGACCTGGCCGCCTGGGGGGCCTTCACGGCGGCGAGGACGAAGATCACCGCGATGGCCAGGCCCACGGACACGAACGCGAAGTCGGCGTGGAACTGGGCGAGGCGGTCGTAGTCGATCGGGATGCGCGGGACGATCTTGTTGTCCTTGGGCGTGCCGGGGTGGTGGCCGGCGCCGGTCACCAGGGTGCCGGCCGCGACGAGCAGGCCGATCACGGTGACCAGGACGTAGGACAGCTGGTGGACCGGACGGGGCACCACGAGCGTCGGCGGGCCGTCGCCCTCCTTGGACCGCTCCCACATCAGCAGCGCGACCCAGACCAGGGCCATCGCGGCGATCATGTGCAGCGCCACGGTGTACGGGTTGAGGCCGGTCAGCACGGTGATGCCGCCGAGCACGGCGTTGCTCATCACCAGCCAGAACTGGGCCCAGCCGAGCCGGGTCATGCTGTGCCGCCAGGGCCGGTGGCAGCGGGCGGCCAGGATGGCCCAGCCGACGGCGGCGCTCAGCACGTAGGTGAGCATCCGGTTGGTGAACTCGACGATGCCGTGGAAGCCCATCTCGGCGGTGGGCGTCAGGCTCTCGTCGGTGCACCGGGGCCAGGTCGTACAGCCGAGGCCGGAGGCGGTGAGGCGGACGGCGCCGCCGGTGACGACGATCACCACGCTCATCACCAGCGCGGCGAACGTGGCACGCCGGACCATCTCGGCGGATGGCTGCCAGCGCTCGGCGAGCAGGGAGAAGGGATTAGGCACGCGGTCAATCGTAGGCGGCCTTACAGGCGATCTTGGGGCGGGGCACGGGCCGCGCGGCGGTGTGGCGCGGGTGGTGCGGCGGGAGGCGGCGGAGCCGGCGGGCGGCGACACGCTGGGGTGCGACACGCGGACAAACCGGGGTGGTTCGGTCAAGGAGGTTATTGGTCTTGACCAATCACCCGTTTGGCCGAAAGAGTGCGGATTGGTCCATACCTTTTTGAGGACCCCTCCCCCCATCTACGCCCGCACGCAAGCGGAGACCTGCACATGCGCATACCCATTTCCGCCGCCGCGCTCGCGGTAGGCGGCTCGCTCGCACTGGCCGGGCTCGTCGCGCCGGCCGCCCAGGCCGTCGGCACCGACCAGGAGTGCCGCAGCCTCGGGGTCGCCAACCTCTACGGCGAGTTCATCGAGGGCGACGACACCCACACCCCCGACGCCGAGGGCGCGGTCGCGGTCGGCGGCAACGCCGACTTCACCGGCGGCTTCTCGGTCGGCCAGGAGCTCACCCAGGCCCAGGTCGACGCGCTGCCGGGCAAGAACGCCCTGGTCGTGGCCGGCAAGCTCACCGGCCACAACACCCAGGTGATGAAGGGCAACGGCGTCTTCGGCTCCAAGGCCGACGGCGCGGTGGCCCAGGCCCACGCCGGCACCGTCAACCAGGGCCCCTCGCCGATCGACTTCAAGGCCGAGTTCGCCAAGCTGCGCGCCGCCGCCACCTCGCTGGCCGCCGTCCCGCAGACCGCCGGCGCCACCGTCCAGGCCGAGGGCGCCAAGCTCACGCTCACCGGCGGCGACGCGAAGTACAACAGCTTCACCGTCGACGCGGCGAAGCTGCAGGGCGCCAAGGACGTCTACCTCAAGGTGCCGGCCGGCTCGGTGACGGTGGTCAACGTCACCGGCGGCTCGTACGACATGGCGGCGGCCGGGACCACCGGCTTCCACCTGTGGGACGAGGGCAAGAAGGCCTTCGTGCTGGACGACAAGCTCCAGAGCGCCGCAGGCGGGGCGATCCGGTCCAGGCTGCTCTGGAACTTCCCGACCGCCACCAAGGTGGTCAAGAACAGCCAGGCCGCCTGGGCCGGCACCGTGCTCGCGCCGAACGCCGCCTTCGACCTCGGCAGCGGCGGCCCGGTCAACGGCTCGGTGATCGCCGCCTCGCTGACCGGCAAGGGCGGTGCCGAGACGCACCACTACCCCTTCACCGGCTGCCTGCCGGGCACCACCGTCCCGACGCCGTCCGGCACCCCGACGGTGCCGCCGACCGTCCCGCCGACCGTGCCGAGCGGCTCGCCGTCGGCCACGCCGAGCGCGTCGACCGCCCCGAGCGGTTCGGCGAGCCCCTCGGGCGGCCCGTCCGCGTCGACGAGCGGCAAGCCCGGCGCGAGCGGCAGCCCGTCGGCCGGCGGCTCGACGGCCGCTCCGACGGCCTCGGGCAGCCCGTCCGCCCAGCCGGACGCCGGGGGCAACCTGGCGCACACCGGTTCCGGTCCGGTGCTGCCGCTGGCGATCGGCGGCGCGGTCGTGCTCGCGGCCGGCGGCGCGATCGTGGTGGCCGCCCGGCGCAAGGCGGCCCGGAAGGCCTGAACCGGCTGAGCCCGGCGATCCGGACGGGAACGCCGGAAACGCGGGCGCGTCGGGGGCACGGGAGTGTCGGAAAGAACGGAAAGGTCGGAAACGACGGAAAGGCCGGAATGGCCCGGCGTTCGTCGGCTGACCGAATCGGAGCCCTCGGTGATTGAACCTGATCACCGGGGGCTCCGTTCTTCCCTGAAGTGGCGAAGTCCATTCAGGTTTGCCGAATCCGCGTTCTGCGAGGTGACGGCTGTGATGGGCTGGCCCAAGCACATCGGAAGACGGACGGACAGTCGATATCCGGTCGTGCGGCGGGGTGTGGCGGGGTGCGGGAGTGCCGGTAGAGTCCCCCGGACAGTCGTAGCGGGCCACCGCGTACCACTCAACACGCCTGCTGCGCACGACCGTTCGGAGGGGAACAAAGTAATGGCGCGACAGCAGCGGCACTTCGCGATCGGCGCGACGGCACTCGCCGGCACGGCTGCGGCCGGTTTTCTCCTGCCTCTGGCACTGGCCACCAATGCCTCGGCGCACGTGCCGAGTTGGTCGGTGACCTGCGACAAGATCGTGATCGATCTGATCAACTACAGCCCCAAGGCCGACGTGAAGAACACCGTCAGCCTCACCATCGACGGCGAGAAGGTCCTGGACGCCAAGGCCTTCCCCGCGGAGTTCCACGGCTCCTTCCCGGTGAAGGACCACGATGCCCCGATCAAGGCGAACCTGGTGGTCACCACCACGGAGAACCCGAACGAGAAGGGCTGGAACATCAACGAGACCAAGACCATCGAGCCGTGCCACACGCCGACTCCGACCCCGACCCCGACCCCCACCAAGACCCCGACCCCGACTCCCACCCCGACGCCCACCGCGACCCCGACTCCCACCCCGTCGGCGACGCCCCCGGCCACCCCGACCCCGTCGGTCACCCACACCCCGAGCAAGACCCCGACCCCGTCGCCCTCCGCCAGCGCGCCGGCGCTCGCCCAGACCGGTAGCAGCGACGCGACCCCGATGATCGCGGCGGCCGGCGGCGGCGTGCTGCTGGTCGGCGGCGCGCTCGTGCTGCTCGCCCGCAAGCGCCGTGGCGGCAGCGAGAGCTGACGCCAGGTCAGCCGACTACGGCAACGCCCCCCGGCCGCCAAGTGGCCGGGGGGCGTTGTGCGTTGCCGCCGCCGGTCACTCCCAGCGGAAGAAGCGGGCGGCCGCGGCCAGGCCGAGCACCGACCAGCCGGCCAGGATGCCGAGGTCCGCCCACGGCACCCCGGCGCCGGCCTGGAGTACCGACCGCAGGCCGTCCGAGAGCGCCGAGATCGGCAGCAGCTCCAGCACCGGGCGCACCGCGTCGGGGAACTTGCCCAGCGGCACGACCACCCCGCCGGCGAGCAGCAGCAGGATGAACACCAGGTTGGCGCCGGCCAGGGTGGCCTCGGCCTTCAGGGTGCCGGCCATCAGCAGGCCGAGCCCGGAGAAGGCGGCGGTGCCGAGGACCAGCAGCGCGGCGACCGTCAGGGGGTTGCCCTGCGGGGACCAGCCGAGGGCCAGGGCGATCACCGACAGCAGCGCGACCTGCAGCGCCTCCGTCACCAGGACGCAGCCGGTCTTGGCGGTCAGCAGCGCCCAGCGCGGCAGCGGGCTGGCGCCGAGCCGCTTCAGCACGCCGTAGCGGCGCTCGAAGCCGGTGGCGATGGCCTGGCCGGTGAAGGCGGTGGACATCACGGCCAGCGCGAGCAGGCCGGGGGCCAGGAAGTCGACCCGCTTGCCGGGGCCCTCGACCGCGACGATGTCCACGGCGGAGAACAGCACCAGCAGCACGGTCGGGATGACCACGGTGAGCAGCAGCTGCTCGCCGTTGCGCAGCAGCATCCGGGTCTCGAACGCCGTCTGGGCGAGCAGCATCCGGCCGACGGGAGCGGGGCCCGGTTTGGGGGAGTAGTCCGTCGTGGCGGCGCTCATGGTTCCCTCACTGCGTTCGCTCATGAGCGGAGCTCCCGTCCGGTCAGGTCGAGGAAGACGTCCTCCAGGCTGCGGCGCTGGACGGACAGCCGTTCGGGCAGGATGCCGGAGGCCGCGCACCAGCCGGTGACGGCGGCCACCAGCTGCGGGTCGACGGGCGCCTCGACGCGGTAGTTGCCGGGGGCGGTCTCGGTGGCGGTGGCGCCCTCGGGCAGCTCCTTGAGCAGCGGGCCGAGGTCGAGCCCGGGCGGGCCGTCGAAGTGCAGCGCGCTCTCGGCGCCGCCGCGGCACAGCTCCTCGGTGGTGCCGTCGGCGATCACCTTGCCGCGGTCGACGATGGCGACCCGGTCGGCGAGCTGCTCGGCCTCGTCCATGTGGTGGGTGGTGACGACCACGGTGACGCCGTCCCGGCGCAGGTCGCGCACCAGCTCCCAGGTGGCCCGGCGGGCCTGCGGGTCGAGGCCGGCGGTGGGCTCGTCCAGGAAGACCAGCTCGGGGCGGCCGACCACGGCCATCGCCAGGGCGAGCCGCTGCTGCTGGCCGCCGGACAGCCGGCGGTAGGTGGTGCGGCCGCAGGAGCCGAGGCCGAGGCGTTCGACCAGGGCGTCCACGTCCAGCGGGTGGGCGTGCAGCTTGGCGGTGTGCCGCAGCATCTCGACGGCGCGCGCGCCCGCGTACACGCCGCCGGACTGCAACATGACGCCGATCCGTGGCCGCAGCGCGGCGCCCTGGGTGACCGGGTCGAGGCCGAGGACGCGGACGGTGCCGCCGTCCGGACGGCGGTACCCCTCGCAGGTCTCGATGGTGGTGGTCTTGCCGGCGCCGTTGGGGCCGAGGACGGCGGTGATCGCGCCGGCCGGGATGGTGAGGTCGAGGCCGTCCACCGCGAGCTTGTCGTCGTAGCGTTTGACCAGCCCGGCGATCTGGACCGCGGGTTCGGAGTGCATACCGGCGAGTGTAAGAGGGCCTGACGCGCCGGCCGGACGGCGGCTCGGTGATCGTTTTCCCAGGTCAGGTAAGGCTAACCTGCGTGACAGATGACACCGGTGAGGCCTGGGTCACGGCTTGTCCCGGCGGAAGTAATTACGCAACACTGGTGTTGTGAAAAACATGCGCGAGCACGCCCAGCAGCGGGAGGCCGAGTCGGCCTCCTCCTGTGACGTGCCCGTGACGGCGGCCGAGGTGCTGCTGGAGGGCCACCGGGCCACCCGGGACCGGGTCGCGCGGTCGATCCTGGACCACGGCCCGTCGTCCGCCGCCGACCTGGCGAACCGGCTCGGCCTCACCGCCGCCGCCGTCCGCCGCCACCTCGACGGCCTGGTCGCCACCGGTCTGGTCGAGTCCCGCGAACAGCGGGTCTACGGCAGCCGCGGCCGGGGCCGTCCGGCCAAGGTCTTCGCCCTCACCGACGCCGGCCGGGACGCCTTCTACCAGGCGTACGACCAGCTCGCCGCCGACGCGCTGCGCTGGATCGCGGACTCGGTGGGCGGCGGCAAGGCGGGCGAGGAGGCGGTCGCCGCCTTCGCCCGCGCCCGGTTCGGCAAGCAGGCCGAGAAGTACCTGGAGGCCCTGCGCCTGGCCGCCGCCGGAGAGCGCCCCGAGGCGCTGGCCCAGGCGCTCAGCGCGGACGGGTACGCTGCCACGGTGCGGCGTGTCCCGTCGGCCGCGGCCAAGGCCCCGGCGGGCGCCCAGCTCTGCCAGCACCACTGCCCGGTCGCGCACATCGCCGAGCAGTTCCCGCAGCTCTGCGAGGCGGAGACCGAGGTCTTCTCCCAGCTCCTGGGCACCCATGTGCAACGGCTGGCCACGATCGCCCACGGCGACGGGGTCTGCACCACCTATGTGCCGGCACCCGGTGCCGCATCGTCGTCCGCCCAGCCCCCGGCGGGACGCGGCTCCGATGCGATGCCGACTGCCAGTACATGAAAAATTCCGTGTCCACCGAAGATTCAGCGTCCGCGCGTTAGGAAGCTCGCATGACTGACACCGTTTCGCACCCCGAGCTCGAAGGCCTCGGCAATTACGAGTACGGCTGGGCCGACCCGGACACCGCCGGTGCCGCGGCCAAGCGCGGGCTCAGCGAGGACGTCGTCCGCGACATCTCGGCGAAGAAGAACGAGTCCGAGTGGATGCTGAACCTGCGGCTCAAGGGCCTGAAGCTGTTCGGCAAGAAGCCCATGCCGACCTGGGGCTCCGACCTCACCGGCATCGACTTCGACAACATCAAGTACTTCGTCCGCTCCACCGAGAAGCAGGCCGAGTCCTGGGAGGACCTGCCGGCGGACATCAAGGCGACGTACGACAAGCTCGGCATCCCGGAGGCGGAGAAGCAGCGCCTGGTCGCCGGCGTCGCCGCCCAGTACGAGTCCGAGGTCGTCTACCACCAGATCCGCGAGGACCTGGAGGAGCAGGGCGTCATCTTCCTGGACACCGACACCGCGCTGCGCGAGCACCCGGAGATCTTCAAGGAGTACTTCGGCACGGTGATCCCGGCCGGCGACAACAAGTTCGCCGCGCTGAACACCGCGGTGTGGTCCGGCGGCTCGTTCATCTACGTGCCGAAGGGCGTGCACGTCGACATCCCGCTGCAGGCCTACTTCCGGATCAACACCGAGAACATGGGCCAGTTCGAGCGGACGCTGATCATCGTCGACGAGGACGCCTACGTCCACTACGTCGAGGGCTGCACCGCCCCGATCTACTCCTCCGACTCGCTGCACTCGGCGGTCGTGGAGATCATCGTCAAGAAGGGCGGCCGCTGCCGCTACACGACCATCCAGAACTGGTCGAACAACGTCTACAACCTGGTCACCAAGCGTGCCGTGGCGTACGAGGGCGCGACCATGGAGTGGGTCGACGGCAACATCGGCTCCAAGGTCACCATGAAGTACCCGGCCGTCTACCTGATGGGCGAGCACGCCAAGGGCGAGACCCTCTCGATCGCCTTCGCGGGCGAGGGCCAGCACCAGGACGCCGGCGCCAAGATGGTGCACATGGCGCCGAACACCTCGTCCAACATCGTCTCCAAGTCGGTGGCGCGCGGCGGCGGCCGGACCTCCTACCGCGGTCTGATCGAGATCGGCGAGGGCTCCAAGGGCGCCAAGTCCAACGTGCTGTGCGACGCGCTGCTGGTGGACACCATCTCCCGCTCGGACACCTACCCGTACGTGGACGTCCGCGAGGACGACGTGTCCATGGGCCACGAGGCGACCGTCTCCAAGGTCAGCGAGGACCAGCTCTTCTACCTGATGAGCCGCGGCATGACCGAGTTCGAGGCGATGGCGATGATCGTCCGTGGCTTCGTCGAGCCGATCGCGCGCGAGCTGCCGATGGAGTACGCGCTGGAGCTCAACCGGCTGATCGAGCTGCAGATGGAGGGCGCGGTCGGCTGACCTCCGGCCGCCGCCGTCCACTCATTTCCGAGGAAGAGAGCACTACGAACAGCCATGGCTGAGCAGAACACCACCGGCTCCACCACCGCCGGTTCGATCGAGGTCGGCACGGCCGGCGCGGGCGCGCAGCTCGCCGGCCCCGGCACCGGCCGCACCACGGTCCAGCAGCCGATCGACGCGCGCGTCGCGGTCAAGCCGTCCTTCGACGTGAACGACTTCCCGGTGCCCACCGGCCGCGAGGAGGACTGGCGGTTCACCCCGCTGCACCGCCTCGGCGGGCTGCACGACGGCACCGCCGCCGCTGCCGAGCGCGGCGAGGACAAGGTCGAGTTCACGCTGCCGGACGGCGTCACCGCCGAGACCGTCGGCCGGGACGACGCCCGCCTGGGCAAGGCCGGCAAGCCGGTCGACCGGGTCGCCGCGCAGGCGTTCAGCGCCTTCGACCAGGCCCTGGTCGTCACCGTCCCCAAGGAGTCGGTGCTGGCCGAGCCGGTCCGGATCGACGTGCGCGGCGAGGGCGGGGTCCGCTTCGCCCACGTGGTGATCGACGTCAAGCCGTTCGCCGAGGCCGTCGTGGTGCTCAACCACGCGGGCACCGGGACCCGGGCCGCCAACGTCGAGCTGCTGGTCGGCGAGGGCGCCAAGCTCACCTTCGTCTCCGTCCAGGACTGGGACCGCGACGCCGTCCACGTCGCCCAGCACAACGCGCTGGTCGGCCGGGACGCCTCCTACAAGTCCGTGGTCGTCACCTTCGGCGGCGACCTGGTCCGGCTGCACCCGCGGGTCAACTACGCCGGCCCCGGCGGCGAGGCCGAGCTGTTCGGCCTCTACTTCGCCGACGCCGGCCAGCACCTGGAGCACCGCCTGGTCGTCGACCACGACACGCCGCACTGCCGGTCGAACGTGGCGTACAAGGGCGCGCTCCAGGGCCAGGACGCCCACGCGGTCTGGGTCGGCGACGTGCTGATCCGCGCCGCCGCGCTCGGCACCGACACCTACGAGCTCAACCGGAACCTGGTGCTCACCGACGGCGCCCGGGTCGACTCGATCCCGAACCTGGAGATCGAGACCGGCGAGATCGTCGGCGCCGGCCACGCCTCGGCGACCGGCCGCTTCGACGACGAGCAGCTGTTCTACCTGCAGGCCCGCGGCATCCCGGCCGACGAGGCCCGCCGCCTGGTGGTGCGCGGCTTCTTCGCCGAGCTGCTCCAGCAGATCGGCGTGGCCGAGGTCCAGGACCAGCTCATGGAGAAGATCGACGCCGAGCTGGAATCGGCGGTCTGAGCCCGATGACCTTCCTCCGTGCCTGCGCGCTGAACGACCTCCAGGAGGACGTTCCCAAGCGCGTGGACCTCAACGGCGTGCCGGTCTCCGTCGTCCGCACCGACGAGGGGGTGTTCGCGATCAACGACACCTGCTCGCACGCGAACGTCTCGCTCTCCGAGGGCGAGGTCGAGGACTGCATGATCGAGTGCTGGCTGCACGGCTCCAGCTTCGACCTGCGCACCGGCAAGCCGTCCGGCCTGCCCGCCACCAAGCCGGTCGCTGTCTACCCCGTAAAGATCGAAGGGGACGATGTGCTCGTCTCCGTCAACCAGGAGTCCTGAGTACACATGGCAACCCTTGAAATCCGCGACCTGCACGTCTCCGTGGACGCCGAGAACGGCCCGCGCGAGATCCTGAAGGGCGTGGACCTGACCGTGAAGCAGGGCGAGACCCACGCCATCATGGGTCCGAACGGCTCGGGCAAGTCCACCCTCGCCTACTCGCTGGCCGGTCACCCCAAGTACACCGTCACCGGCGGCTCGGTGCTGCTCGACGGCGAGGACGTCCTGGAGATGTCCGTCGACGAGCGCGCCAAGGCCGGCGTCTTCCTGGCCATGCAGTACCCCGTCGAGGTCCCGGGCGTCTCGGTCTCCAACTTCCTGCGCACCGCCGCCACCGCCGTCCGCGGCGAGGCCCCCAAGCTGCGGCTGTGGGTGAAGGAGGTCAAGGAGGCGATGGCCGCCCTCCAGATGGACCCGGCCTTCGCCGAGCGCAACGTCAACGAGGGCTTCTCCGGCGGCGAGAAGAAGCGCCACGAGATCCTCCAGCTGGAGCTGCTCAAGCCGAAGATCGCGATCCTCGACGAGACCGACTCCGGCCTGGACGTCGACGCGCTGCGGATCGTCTCCGAGGGCATCAACCGGGTCCGCTCGACCGGCGAGGTCGGCACCCTGCTGGTGACCCACTACACCCGCATCCTGCGGTACATCAAGCCCGACTACGTCCACGTCTTCGCGGGCGGCCGCATCGTCGAGTCCGGCGGCGCCGAGCTGGCCGACAAGCTGGAGAACGAGGGCTACGAGGCGTATGTGAAGGGGGGCGCGTCCGAGTGACGCATCCGTTCGCGGGACTGCTCGACACCGACGCGATCCGAAAGGACTTCCCGGTCCTCCAGCGGGTGCTGCACGACGACAAGCCGCTGGTCTACCTGGACAACGCGGCGACCTCGCAGAAGCCGCGCCAGGTGCTGGAGGCGCTGAACGCCTACTACGAGCGGCACAACGCCAACGTCCACCGCGGCGTGCACGTGCTCGCCGAGGAGGCCACGGCGCTGTACGAGGGCGCCCGGGACAAGGTCGCGGCGTTCGTCAACGCGCCGAGCCGCAACGAGGTGATCTTCACCAAGAACGCCTCGGAGTCGCTCAACCTCGTCGCCAACATGCTGGCCTGGGCCGACGAGCCGTACCGGGTGGACGCCGACTCCGAGATCGTCATCACGGAGATGGAGCACCACTCCAACATCGTCCCGTGGCAGCTGCTCTCGCAGCGCAGCGGTGCGAAGCTCAAGTGGTTCGGGCTGACCGACGAGGGCCGGCTCGACCTGTCGAACATCGACGAGCTGATCACCGAGAAGACCAAGGTGGTCTCCTTCACCCTGGTCTCCAACCTGCTCGGCACCGTCAACCCGGTCGAGACGATCGTCCGCAAGGCCCAGTCGGTCGGCGCGCTGGTCGTCATCGACGCCTCGCAGGCCGCGCCGCACATGGTGCTGGACGTGCAGGCGCTGGAAGCCGACTTCGTCGCCTTCACCGGGCACAAGATGCTGGCCCCGACCGGCATCGGCGTGCTCTGGGGCCGCCAGGAGCTGCTGGAGGACCTCCCGCCGTTCCTCGGCGGCGGCGAGATGATCGAGACCGTCACCATGGGCTCGTCCACCTACGCCCCGGCGCCCCACAAGTTCGAGGCCGGCACCCCGCCGATCGCCCAGGCGGTCGGACTCGGCGCGGCCATCGACTACCTCCAGGGCATCGGCATGGAGAAGATCGCGGCGCACGAGCACGCGATCACCGAGTACGCCGTCGAGCGGCTGCTGGAGGTCCCGGACCTGCGGATCATCGGCCCGCGCACGGCCGTGGACCGCGGCGCCGCGATCTCCTTCACCCTCGGCGACATCCACCCGCACGACGTGGGCCAGGTGCTGGACGAGCAGGGCATCGCCGTGCGCGTCGGCCACCACTGCGCGCGGCCGGTGTGCCTGCGGTACGGAATTCCGGCGACCACGCGGGCGTCGTTCTATCTGTACTCGACGCCGGGCGAGGTCGACGCGCTGATCGACGGCCTGCACCACGTCCGGAACTTCTTCGGCTGAGGGACGGGGCAGGACGACCATGAAGCTCGACTCGATGTACCAGGACATCATCCTGGACCACTACCGCAACCCGAAGGGCAAGGGGCTGCGGGACGGCGACGCCGAGGTGCACCACGTCAACCCGACGTGTGGCGACGAGATCACCCTGCGGGTGAAGCTCGACGGCGCCAAGGTCACCGACGTCTCGTACGAGTCCCAGGGCTGTTCGATCAGCCAGGCCAGCGCCTCGGTGCTGAACGAGCTGGTGGTCGGCAAGACCGTCGGCGAGGCGCAGGCCGTCCAGGAGGCCTTCCTGGAGCTGATGCAGAGCAAGGGCCAGGGCGAGGGCGACGAGGAGGTGCTGGAGGACGCGGTCGCGTTCGCCGGCGTCTCCAAGTACCCGGCCCGGGTCAAGTGCGCCCTGCTCAGCTGGATGGCCTGGAAGGACGCCACCGCCCAGGCGCTCGCCAAGAACCCCGCCGTGAACGACTGACCCGCAGAGGAGGACAAGACCATGAGTGACGAAACCCCCTCCACTGCGGAGGAGCAGACCGGCACCGTCATCGTCGGCACCACCGCCGGCACCGTCTCGGTCGAGGACCTGACCGAGGCCCTGATGGACGTCGTCGACCCCGAACTGGGCATCGACGTCGTCAACCTGGGCCTGATCTACGGCATCCACATCGACGAGTCCGACGTGGCCACCATCGACATGACGCTCACCTCGGCGGCCTGCCCGCTGACCGACGTCATCGAGGACCAGGCCAAGACGGCCACCGACGGCCTGGTGCAGGACCTGCGCATCAACTGGGTCTGGATGCCGCCGTGGGGCCCCGACAAGATCACCGACGACGGCCGCGACCAGCTCCGCGCCCTCGGCTTCAACGTCTGAGGCCTGCCGTACGGTACGCCGCTGCCGCGCGAACCCTTGGGGGTCGTGCGGCAGCGGCGTTTTTGCGCAAACACCCGCGCGCCATCTGCTGTGCTGCACAGGTCCCCCGCCGTTCCCCACCATCCACCCCCCACCCGCCTGCCGGCGGGTGCCCGCCCCCGCCCTGCGCTGTGCGCCGCCGGGCCGGGCAGCGCGCGGCGCAGATGGAGCAGGGCGGCTACCTGCCGGAGTCCCTTCGGGCCGGTGGGACAGCGTGTCTCAGGCGGCGATGTGTGCAGGCCGACTGCCGGTCATCGCGGAGCGCAGAGCGGTTCGGACTCGGGCAGCACCTGCGGCTGCCACGTCCGCTCCCTGGCCGACCGTGAGGGTTCGGGTGGCCAGGCCGGCGCACGGGCGGCAGATGCCCGGTCGGGGCACGGGGTCGTGGCACTTGGCGCACTCGGCGTACCGGGCCGGTGGCCGTGCGGCGGGCCGGGCGGGTGGCAGCTTGTGCTCCAGGCGGTAGCGGAGCACGGCGGCTGCCGAGTGCATCGGGGTGGGCAGGCCCGGAAGCAGGGCGTGGGCCAGGTCGGCGGCGGTGCTGCCGCGGGCCAGCCACTGGGCGACCAGGGGAGCGAGTTCGCGTGCTTCGGTCTCGCCGAGGCGCAGGCGGGGTTCGGGTCGGATCACCCGGAACAGGGTGGCCACCGCTTCGCGGACCTCTTCGGTCTCGGAATCCTCCTCCTGTCCTTTCGACGTGAGGTCATCGGCCGGACTCGCGGGGAGGGTGGGTTCTTGCTGCCGGTCCTTTACAACAGGGCTGCCAGCAGCGCCGGTTGCCGCTCCACCGGGCGCCGGACGGGTGGCATCCGGCGCGAACCATGGTGTGTCGTACACGTGGGTCTCGGTGCGGATCGTGCCGTCCGGCATGCGGATCTTCTCGACCCGGTAGTAGCCGGCCTCGGTCAGCTCCTTCAGGGCCCTGCGGACGGCGCCGCGCCCCTGGGGACTGGTGTCGGCCATGTGTCGACCGTCCTCGCGCCAACCATCGGGGCGGGAGAGGAGGTCCGCGAGCAGGCCGCGGGCCGTGTAGGAGAGCCGTCGGTACTGCAGGACGGCGTTGGGCAGCACGGTGAAGTTGCGCACGGGGGCGCTACGATGGACGCGCATCGGGAGGTTGGACTCCTGTTGCCGGACCCCGGGGTGTTCCAGCACCGCCGGGGTCGCCTGTTTTCGATTGGATTACAGAACGTATCACGGCAATTGACACTGCGTGAGACGTTTGGGGTTGGTGGGTAGCTGCCGGCTGCGGCTACCTGGTGGCCGGGAGGATCCCGCGTTCGACGGCCGCGCGCAGGACGCTGGCGAAGTCCTGGGGCAGGAGGTTGACCGCGTCGAGGGCTTCGGCGGTGAGGGGGATCTCTTCGAGGATGTACTCGCCTCGGCCTTCCTGGCTGAACTCGGGGCCGGTGCGGTCCTCGAAGCTCCACTTGTCGACGGTGGCGAGGTAGAAGTCCTGGCGCTCGTCGTCGGTTTGGATGGTGTGGAGGAGGCCGACGATCTCGGCTTCGCCGGCGATCTCCTCACGGACCTCGCGCAGCAGGGCCTCCTCGGGGCCGGCGTCGGTGGGCTCGATCTTGCCGCCGACGATCACCCAGTACGGGGCGATGCCGGGGCGGATGCGCTTGATCAGCAGCATGGTGTCGTTCGGGGTGAGGAGGACGGCGCGGACGCGGTGCTGCATGGTGGGCTGCTTCCTGTTCGATGGGACGGGCGGTCAGTGGAGGAGCCAGCAGCCGTCGACGTGCAACGACTGGCCGGCGATGAAGGACGCGCTGGGGCCTGCGAGGAAGGCGACGGCGCGGGACGCACTGACGGCGGATCTGGTCCTCGGGTCGGGCGTCAGGGGTGGTGGTCCGACGAATCGATTGTGGATGTTCGGCATCGTCCGCCCCTCGATGAGCTCGTCGTCTCAGCGGGGGAATCCGAGGATGTGGTTGCGTGCGGCACGGGCGAGGGTGGCCTGATGCGGGGTGGGGATCGCGGCGCGGTTCCAGTGGAAGGCGATCATGTGCGCGAGGACGTCGCGCAGTCCACGGGTGAGGCTTCCACACAGCGCGAGGTCGGCCAATTCACGGCCCGCGCGGGCGAAGGCGTGGACGCGATCGGTTTCTGCGTGGATGGCTTGGCCGGGGGCGCTCATGGTGAGGGTGTCGGCGGACAGCAGCACTCGGATCCTATCGGTGACCGGTTGCGGTGGCTCTGCTGGTGCCGGGCGCATGGCGGCGACCCGGGCCCAGATGTCGCCCTGTTCCGTCCACTCCTGGCCGGCGGCACGGAGCATGGTGCTGCACAGGAGGATGGATAGTTCTCGCCGCCCGACGCGCCGGGTGACCGGCCGATGGCCTTCGGCCAGGATGGCACGGCTGTCGGCGTGGAAGAGGGCGTGTGCGGCGTCGATGCCCAACGGACCGCCGAGGGCTTCGGTTTCGGGTTCGTAGATGCCGGGTGACCAGGACGTGATCGTGCCCTGGTGCCGGAGTCGGTCCAACTGCTCGGCCAGGTGGGTACGAAGGGCGGGACGGTCTGTGTGCAGGCGCAGCCGCCAGTGCGGGTGCTTGCGGACGTACCACCAGGAGGTGACAGCGCCTCGGGTCTCGGCGTCGCGCAGCGTGGGGGCGAGATGGGCGGCCATGGTGGCCTCGGCGGTGTGCCAGTCAGTGGGCTGGATGTTGACCTGGACCCAGGCGTCGGAAGGGGTTGAGATGGCGGAGCGTCCGGCGGCGCGGTAGGTCTCGGCGGCGGTGGCCAGGTCGGCGGCGTCGATGCCGAGGCTGGCGGCGGCTCGAGTGGTGTCGGCTCCGGTAAGGACGGCGAGGATCGCCTGTTCCAGATGCGGGTGTTCGCCGTGGCGTGCCATGGGTGGTTCAGCCGAGGAGCAGGCAGGCGTCCCAACCGGTGGCGGGGGCGCCGCCGCGGTCGGCCGCGTGCAGGGCCAAGCGCACTCCGGTGGTTCCGTTGAGGAATCCCGGTTCGCGGGCGGAGAGCCGGGCGTGGAGGAGGGCGCGCAGGGCGGGCAGGTGGGCGGTGAACTGGTCCGGACTGGTGGCGTCGTGGGCGACGCGGTGGACGCTGTGCAGGAGGCCGGCGGCTCCGTGACACAGGCCGGCATCGGTGACCTGGTCGAGTTGGGCGGGGTCGGCGATGCAACGCAGTAGGGCGTGTTCGGCGGAGCGTTTGCGATGGGGGTCGCCGAGGGCGATGGCGGCGAGTTGCTGGGCGCGGGCCTGGCCGGGAATGCCGTAGCACCAGCTGGGCCGGGGCGGGCCTTCTTGGAGGACCGCGCCGAGGCGGTGTTCGTCGGCGGTGACCCATTGCGGCCACCAGGGCCCTCCGGAGCGGCCGGGCTGGCGGAGGGCGTCGAGCCAGCTGAGGATGCGCAGCATGGCGTCGGTGTGTCCTTCGACGGTGGCACCTGCGCGCTTGGCGAGGGCGAGGAGGGCGAGGGGGCCGGTGATGCCGTGGGCGAGGCCGAGGTTGCCGTGGCCGTCGGGGAAAGCGGCGGAGGTTCGTCCGGCGGGGTCATAGCGCACCCACCAGCCGGGTAGGTCGGTGCCGGGCAGCGGCTGGGTCAGGCGGACGAGGTAGGTGAGGACATCGTGCAGGGAGTCGCCGCGCGGGTCGCGTTTGAGCAGATGGGCGCCGAGGCCGGTGAGCCCGTACAGCAGGTCGTACTCGGCGGCGCGGGCGAACTCGCCGGAGTCGATGCGGGCGTGGGCCCGGTCGAGACGGCAGCGGACGAGCTTGTGGATGGCCCGGTCCAGGGTGAGCAGTGTCTTCGCGTAGCGCTCGCTGCCTGCGGCGGCGGTGTGGAGGGTGAAGGCCAGGGCCGGTGCGCCGATGAACAGGGCGGCGTCGCCGGAGCCGATGAGGGCCTGGCCGGTCACGCCGGTCAGCCAGTTCTGGACGGTGCGCCAGGAGGTGTACCCGAGTGCGGCGCGTTCGGCATGGAGCAGGGTGATACCGACGGCGCCGGCGGCCAGGGACTGGGCGGCGCCCGCGTCGGCGGGGCCGCACGGCGCGGCCCTGCGGGTGGTGGCGGGGTTCATCGGGGGCGGCATCCTTGGTGTCGGTGGACGAGGGTGAGCGCGGTGGCGCGGGCGAGGCGGAGGCAGTCGCGCTCGCTGTCCTGGTCGATCCCGGCGGCACGGATGTGGTGCATGTGCAGGAACGAGGCCAGGATGGAATCCGGGTCGGGCCCGGCGTGGGCGTGCAGGGCGGCACGGTAGGCGCGCACGGCTGTGCGGCGTATCGCCCAGGCACGGGCGATCTCGGTTCCGGTCTCGGCGCGCAGCCCTGCCCAGGCGTTGGCCGGTTCGGCGAGGCGAAGCGTCTGCGCGAGTACGGCTCGATCGAGGCCCGGCGCGCCGTCGGCGCGGGTGATGCGTTCGACCAGCCAGGCAGCGCCGGTCCTGGTGTCGCCGGTGAAGGCGGCGGCGAGGTCGATGAAGCCGGCGGCGATGAGGGCCTGCCGGGGCAGGCGGCCCGGGCCGGTGTGGCGTTGCTGGGCGAGGGCGACCGTGGAATCGGCGACGAAGACGGATTCGGCCAGTTCGAGGAGGCGGCCGGTCCCGTAGCGTCCGGTCTCGGGCTGGTAGGTGTCCCACTGGAGGCGGCCGGGGGCCAGGCCGGCGGCGTGCAGTCCGCTGGTCCAGGCGGCGAGCTTCCGGGTGAGGTCTTCGAACGGGCCGCGCAGGCGGAAGCGTAGGCGCAGGTGCGGGTCCGGGTCGCGGTAGGGGACGAACCAGCAGTCCGGGTCTGCGAGGGTGGCGAGCAGTTCGGGGAGGCGGGCCAGGATCGCGCTGTGCCGGGCCGACTGCGCGTAGACCTTGGCGAACGCCCAACGCGTCTGCGGATCGGCCGGGTGCTCGCCGGGAGACTCGGCGACGGCCGCCAGGTTCACTGCCGGTGGCCGGTGTGCTTCCCGGACACAGACGAGTGGCAGGACGATCTCCGTTGCCCGGCCGTCTGCCCACCCGAGGTCCGTCGGCTCGGGGGCCTGCCGTAGGACGGCCTTGCCGCTGCGGTTGAGGTGGGCGCGAAGCAACTGCCGGTGTGGGCGCTGGTCGAGGTCGATCCGTAGGCGCTGGTCACCGTCACCGAGGTCGACGTGCGCGGGGATCCGCAGGCGGTGCCGTACGCCGTCGAAGGCCCGCTCCCACTCCAGCGGGCCGTGTCCCTGGGCGGGGAGATCGGCGGCGTTGAGCCGCCACCGGGCGGTGGCCAGGATGATGCGTCCGTGCCGGACGGCCGGCAGCACCGGTAGGGCCTCGGCCATCGCACCCCAGGAGAACGGTGCGAGGACGGCGGCGCGAGCGCGGGGCAGCTCGGAGAGGAACCGGGCAAGCGGATGGGTGAAGTTCACCGCCTCGACGGCGTTGAACACCGTCGGCTCGATCACGTGCCCGCTGGTCCTGGAGACCAGGTGCATTCGCCGGGCGTCGGAGGTCACCAGCAGGTCCCGCAGAGGCAAGGCCTCGGGTGCGTGCTCGGCGACGGCGATCACGTCGTCCAGGACCCGGGGTGCGCGGGCGACATTGTCGGTGCCGACCCACAACGGAGGGCAGGAGACCTGGGCGCGGCGGGCGCCGGCGGTCACGGTGGGGGCGCCGCGCAGCTGGGCCGAGAGACAGTGCAGGTCGGCATGGGGAAGGTGCAGGAACCGGCCGATGGTGGTGCCCGCGCCCTGCGACAGGCCGGTGACCACGAGCCGGAAGTCGCGGTTGTCAAGGTGCTGTCGGCTGGTGGCGTGTATCTGGACGCACATGTCCAGGTGGGGCGGCAGGTGGTCGGCCTGTTCCGCGCCGAGACCGGGCGCCAGCACGGCGAGGTCGACGGAGTCCGTCGCGTCGAGGGCGGCGAGGTGCGCGGCCTGGAGCAGGTGCCTGTCGCGGGTCGTGACCGGGGCGGTTGGCGGCTCCTGGGTGCTGGTGCGATACCCGGCAGGGAAGCCCAGTCCGGTATCGGGGTTCACCAGGTCCAACACCGGTACGAGCGCGCCGATGCCGTACCGCTCCAGGAACCGGAGCTGGTAGTCGCGCCAGGCCGGGGAGCCGCTCGGGTGGGGGCTGGCCCGGACGAGCAGCACGGCAGCGGTCTCTGCTGCGCGGGCCACCGTGTGCGGGATGGCCAGGTCGACATCGAGCTGGAGGTCGACGGCGAGAGTGGGACGCCCGGCTCCGTCGGTCGACTCCCGCAGGCGGGCGCGCTCCTCCCGCTGCGCGCGGCTCGGAGCCACGTTGTGTTCGACGATCCTGCGGCCGAGGTCGCAGAGCAACTGGGCAAGGCCTGCAACCGTGGGAATCGACTCGGCTTCGGCTTCCGTGAGCCGCTCCCAGACGTGGTTGAGCGGGTCACGCGCGTCCATCGGGGGCCGCAGGGCGGTGATGAGGACGCCGTGGTGGACGAGCTGTGTCAGCATGCGGTGGGCCTGTTCGGGAGCGGCGCCCGGGTGGGCGTCGAGCACGAGCTCGGCCAGGCGGTCGAGGCGGATCGGCTGCCTGGCCGCATCGATCGCGGTACGGACGGGTCCAGTGCGTCGCACGGCGACTTCGGCGGGTGCTGCGGCGGGCTGGCGCTGGCCGACTCGGCGAAGCGGTACCACCACGTGGTCGCCACGCACCGTGCAGGTCTGATCGACTGTTACGGGCAGGCGCCGCAGCAGCTCCGGGTCGCGCTCGAGTCGGTCCACCACATCGGTGAGCCACCGGGCGTCCGGCCGGGCGATCGCGCGGTGGTCCGTGCTCCAGACGCCCTCCAGCGTGCGGCCGATCCGGACCGGGGCGACGCCGGCGAACATGCCGAAGGGAGTGGCGCGGTGGCGTTGGCGCAGCAGGTAACGGGCGAGCGTTCCAGCGGCCTTGCGAACGACACGAGGGGCGCGTACCCGGCCGTCGATGATGTCCTCGACGCGCGCGGCGTAGGCGGGATTGGCCAGCTGGACGGCCTCGGCGAGTTGCGGGTCCGCCCAGGTGTCGGACATCCAGGACCGCCATGCCTCCGTCGCATTCGGGCCGGCGTCGAGGTCCGGCCACGGGCGGACTTCGGGCGTGCCGGTGTGCGCGGCGGCGCGTAACAGCGCCATGTCCAGAGCCCGGTACATACGCGCCTTCCTCTCGGGGCCGGTGGGGTTGTGCCCGCCTTGGTGCCGGGGCCGTTGTGGGCCCCGGCACCAAGGTGCGGGTGTGGGTCAGGCGATGCAGCCGCTGTTGGAGCAGGCGGACTGGCAGGTCTCGCCGCAGCCGTCATCGGTGCTACTCATCAGCTCGCCGATCACAGGGCCCTGCTCGATGATCGTGACGTCCAGCTCGAAGCCGTTGTCCTGGTCCTGAGCCATGGCTCGTACCTCCTGGAGGAGTTGGGGATGGGTGAGGTGGTGCTTCACCTGGCATCGGGGCCGGTCACGGCTTTTCCGGGCCAGGAGATGGTGATGCGGGTGTGGGTCTTGTCAACCACACGGCCCGCAGGCAGCCGGTCGTCCGGAGTTCCGGCCGGGTGGACCTCGAACTGGGCGCCGGGGCCGTCCCGGTGCTCCTGGTCCCAGACACGGATCTCGTGGACGAGGCGAGCAGCGGCGGCACCGGCGGCCGGGCCGTGCCCGTACGCGCCGAGTTCGAAACGGGTGCGGGTCCCGTCGGCGGGGCGGACGGTGCGGTAGGCGAGAGTGCCGCCCGCCACGACCGTGGCCACGCCCAGGGGCGAGGCGGACGCGACGATCCCCTTGGCCCGGGCGGCCGGTGTCGCGGTCAGCCGTGTGTGGCCGTCCAGCGCGGTGGCCAGCCACAGGTCCAGGTCGTCGATCGGCTCCTCGCCCCCGACCGTCACGCCCGACCACACCTCCTGGTGGGGCGTGGCCAGCGCCGCGCGCAGAGCTGCGACATCCACCTGGTCGCCGTCGTCCAAGCGCAGCCCGACCTCCTCGCCGGGCTCGTCGTGCAACAGCACCAGGTGTTCGCGGCTCTCCGCCGCACCTTGCATCGGCACGAACCCGCACAGCTCGTACCCGGTGCTCACCAGGTGGTCGCCGGCACGGACGAGGGCCACCGAGCGCGTCAGGCCGCGAACGCGCAGCGGCACGACGATCCGCCCATCGGGGAGTAGCTGTTGAACCCAGGCCGATGGGATGTCCGGGGCTCCGACAGTGACCATGATCAGGTCGAACGGGGCGTGTTCCGGGAGACCGAACGCGCCGTCCGCGGTGACGACCCGCACGTGTTCGTAGCCCGCGTCGTCGAGCAGCCGACGGGCCCGGCTGGTGACTTCCGGGTCGATGTCCATGGTGGTGACCGCGCCGTCGGAGGCGACGAGTTCGGCCAGATAGGCGGCGAACATGCCGCCGGAGCCGATCTCCAGGACGTTCTCTCCGGGCCGGGGGTCGGCCTGCTCCAGCATGAACGCCTGGATGCGTGCGGCGGAGACGGAGCTGATCGCGAGGCCGTCCTTGTCGCGCTTGGTCACCACGGCGCGCTCCGGATCGTATGCGTCGGCGATCTGTGCCCCGGGGACGAAGAGCTCGCGCGGGACGCGGCCCATGGTCTTGGCGATGCGTGCGGTACGGATCGTCCCGTCCTCGCGCAGCGCCGCCACCATGGCGGCGCGCAGGGTCTCCGGCGTTTCCCGGGCGGGTTCGGTGGTCACGATGTCTCCTTGGTGTTGGTGCGCGTTACAGGCAGCGGGGGCGGCCCAGGGCGTCGGCGACTCGAACGCTCGCCCAGACCTTCTTGGTGGTGGCCGCCAACTCCTCTCCCATGGCGTGCGCCAGGCTCCGGACGAGGAGCAGCCCGCGGCCATGCTCGTCGTTGCCGCCGGCCTGAACCGCCAACAGAGGCAGGTCGGGGCGGGAGTCCAGGACCTCGATGCGGCAGTAGCCGTCGGTCTCGTCAAGCAGCACCCGGACGACGTCGCCCGGCTTGCTGGCGTGCCGGATCGCGTTCGTCGTCAACTCGGCGAAGACGAGCAGGACATCGAGAGCCGGCTCGTCGTCCACGTCCCAGCCCCACTCCACGAGTTTGGCCTGCACGACGCGACGTGCCGTGGGAATCGCGGTCACGTCTGCCGGGAAAGCGGCCTTCCAACGCCGGAGAGGCCACGCTTGCTCGACGGCCACCATGTGCATCGCTCCGATCGGCAGGAGCGCTCGAACGCCCCGTTCCTGGTTGCCTGCGGGGATCAACCTTGGCCTGGCGGCGAGGACAGAACTACTGGCAAACCTTGGACACTTGCTCCCCTTCGGGGTGACCGGTGGGGACAATCGCGGACAGTTCGGAGACACTTCCGCGTGACCCGCACGATCTCTCTGCCGGCGGTGGTAGGCAGGGAGCGGACGCAGTTCACACCGGGCTGCGGCGAAGGGATCCGCGATGAACCTGTTCGATGCCTTGGTCGCCGAGTCCGGCATGGACTTCCGCGGTTTCCTGGCCGAGTACAGGCGGGCCGCCGCGCTGCTCCACGAGAGGACCGGCGATCTCGCCTACAGGAACGTCGACCTGACGGACAAGAGCTTCACACGGTGGCGCTCCGGTCAGGTCACGCGACCCCACCACCCGGCGCCCGCGATCCTCAAGCAGATCTTCGGTAGGCCGGTGGACGAGCTCCTGGCTCCTCGGAGTGACGAGCAGGTCCGATCGCTGCTCGCAGTGGTGGACCCTGTGCTCGATGAAAGAGAGATGGCCGTGACTGCACGAGATGCCCGCGCCCACGCCGCCGATGCGGCTGCTCGACTCCTGCCGGACCTCAGCCTCGACCAGCTCGAAGACGACCTGGTACGCCTGGCCCGGGACACTGGTGCCAAACCGCCGCATCTGATCTTCATGTCAGCGAAGGAACTGCTTGGGGTCGCGACGGTTCAGCTGGATCGTACCCAGGTGTTGTCGCAGCGGGGACGTCTCTACCGCGTGGCCGGCCTGGCCTCGGCACTTCTGGCCGCTTGTGCCTTCGACCTCGGCGCCATGCCCTACGCGTTCGAACTGACGCGGGCAGCAGCCCTGTACGGCCAGGTTGCCGAGCACCAGCCCCTGCGGGCGTACGCCCACGGCTACCTGGCTGTCCTGTACTACTGGAGCGGTAACCCCGCCCAAGCCGTCCGCAAGATCGAGGAGGCTCGGTCGTTCTCCGGCATCGGTGCCACGGGCAGGGCACGACTGGCTGCGATCGCGGCCCGCGCGTACGCGCATCGAGGCCGGGCCGACGAAGCTCACCGGGCGATACTGGAGAGTGTGGCCGAGCGCGGGCGTGCCGAGGATGACCTGCACGACGGCGTGGGTGGCGAGTTCGACTTCGACCTGGAGCGGGTCGAGATGAGTAACAGCGCCAGCTTGTTGCTCCTGCGGGACGGCCATGGCGCCGAGGCCTCTGCCCGGCGGTCGCTGGAACTGATCGCTGCCCGCTCCGCGAACTCCAATCGTCTTGTCATCGCTCCCCAGGCCCGGGCCGATCTGGCTTCTGCCCTCCTGATGCGCCATGATCTGGACGGCGCTGCTGACGCGCTCTCCCCGGTGCTCTCCCTCCCCCGGGAGTGGCGTGGCGCGGGCCTTACGGGCAGGGTCAACGCGGTCCGGACCGAGTTGGCATTGCCGGCCTTCCGCAGCGCCCAGCTCGCGCGGGATCTTGCGGACCGGATTGACGACTTCACCCTGGTGGCTCCGCCCCAGGTTCTCGGGCCCGGTACGACGCGGATCGCTCTCGGTGGAGGCAATGACTAGCGCACGCTGTCCAGGATGGCCTGCTCCTTGGCCGGGTCGATACCGTGCTTGGCCCAACGCCTGTGCGGGACCGGCGTGTTGCCTTGGCTCAGCCAGTGCCACGTGTCGGCCACGGTCTCTGCGAGCGGCCGGCTGTGGAAGCCGGCCGCGACCGCCGAGGACGAGTCGATGACGGACACACCAGGGTGGTTCCACCACAGCGGAAGCTCGGTCCACTGCCGCAGACCGTGGCGGAGCAAGATCTCGTCCTCCACCCAGAACAGTTCCCCGGTGCTGCCGGTCACGTCCACGCACGCCTGGAGGAAGCCGCCCATCGTCTCCCGGCCGATCGGGGTAGCGAGGTTGTGGACCTGGTGACCGACGTGCAGGACCTGGTCGAGTGCGAAAGTGGCGACATCCCGAACATCGACCGCTTGGACCCGTCTCGTGGGGTCCCCAGGCGCGAGGATCGCTCCGCCCCGCTCGGCTCGGCCCAGCCACCACGGCAGTCGGCCGACGTACTCCCCGGGGCCGAGGATCACGACTGGCCTGAGAAGGCTCGTTCGGGCGAGACCGAATGCCTCGGTCACCGCATACTCGGTACCGGCCTTCCGCCGCCCGTAGTCGGGGTTGATGCCCGAGGCGCTGTCCGATGACTGAGTAGTGCCTGGCCCTGCACCGGCCGGGGCCTCCAGTACCGGTGAGTCCACGCTCAGAGGCTCATGGGGCCATCCCTCGTACACCGAAACGGTGGAGACGTAGACGTACCGGCCGACGACCGGTTCCAGGGCCCGGGTGCCCGCCAGGACAACACGGGGCGACAGCTCCGAGGCCGAGGTGTCGATCACGGCGTCCCACGGACCGTGATCGGCCAGACGCGCCAGGTCCTCGGGGCGCTCCCGGTCGCCGTGCACGGCGACCGCTCCGGGCACCGGGGTACCGGACAGTCCGCGCGTGAACGTGGTCACCGCCCAGCCCCGTTCCAGCGCGCCGCTCACGACCGCGCGACCCAGGAACCAGCCGCCGCCCAGCACGAGAATCCTCATGTGCTGATCCTGCCAGCAGCGCACCCTTCGTCCGGAGATGAGTCGTCAATCTCCCACTGCTCAAACCTCTCCTTCGGCGGAAAGAACTGTGTGCCGCTGGTACGGCTGCTCGCGGCCGGTGAAGGTGGGGCTCATGTCGTCTGTTGTTGCGCTCGGGCAGTGGGTCTTGCCCGAATCGCCATACGCGCTTTGGGCTCGGGGCGAGCTCGATGAGCAGCTGGGGCTACCCGAAGTGCTGCGGGTTGAGGTGATCGGCGGGGAGTTCGCTGTGACTCCGTATCCGCCGGTGAATCATGCCTTGATGCTGCGGGACATCCACGAGTGGCTGTTCCGTGCCGAGTCCAGAGATGGGGGCTTCCCGTGGCGGGTAGTGCAGCACGTCGGCGTCGATCTTGCGGAGATCGGTGACGGGTACAGCCCTGACCTCATTGTGGTGACCGCTGAGGTGGACCTGTTGGCGAGGGCGGAGGACCGGTACCTCAGCCCGAACGAGATCAGCTTGGTGGCCGAGGTCACCGCGTATCCCAGCGCGCACAACGACCGGCGCCCTGTATCGGGCAATCCCACCAAGTGGAGCGGGTACGCGCGCACCGGAGTGCCGTACTACCTGCTGGTGGACCGCGACCCGCGGCAGTCCGGTGTCACCCTGTTCGGGGAGCCGAACCGGGGCGAGGGGATGTACGAGGTGCTGGGCGAGTGGAAGTTCGGTGAGACCGTCCGGCTGCCGGAGCCGTTCGACGTCGAGATCGCAACCGACGCCTGGAAGCCCTGGAGCGTCTGAGGCCTGCCGCGCGGCCCGGGACTTCTTCGGAAGTCCCGGGCAGTGGCATCTTCGTGCCTCAGCACGCGAGGGGTTCGCCCGCCGCCGGGTGAACCCCTCGCGCCGTCTGGCCGGGCGGCTACAGTCGCGGCCATGAGCGACTCCCCGTCTCCCGAGGTCGTGGCCCAGCCCCGCACCGCCGCCGGCGTGCTCTTCTTCGACGAGGAGGACGACCGTGTCCTCCTCGTGAAGCCGACCTACAAGCCCGGCTGGGAGATTCCCGGCGGCTACCTGCACGCCGGCGAGACACCGAGCGAGGGCGCGGCCCGGGAGGTCAAGGAGGAGCTCGGTATCACCCCGCCGATCGGGCGCCTGCTCGTCGCCGACTGGGCTCCCCACCCCACCGAGGGTGACAAGCTCCTCTTCGTCTTCGACGGTGGCGTCCTCTCCACCGACGAGCTCGACAGCATCACCATCGACCAGGTGGAGATCGGCGAGTACGCCTTCCATACCATCGGCCAGCTCGACGAAGTCCTCATCCCACGCCTTGCCCGCCGGGTCCACGCCGCCTGTGCGGCCAGGATGCAGTCCGAGACCGTCTACCTGGAGCACGGAGCGACCCGCCCGTAAGGCAACGCCACGGCGCTTCGATGTGACAGGCGGGACGGCGTGCGGTGAGGGCGGGGGCGGGCACCCGCCGGCAGGCGGGTGGGGGGTGGATGGTGGGGAACGGTGGTGAACCAACTCAACAAGGGGATGATGCGCGGGTGTTCACCCGGCGGCGGGCGAAGTGGGGGTGGGAAGACGCCGCTGCCCGGGACTTCTTCGGAAGTCCCGGGCAGCGGCGTTCTGTGTGCGGGCCGTCAGGCGGTGGGCTTGGGTTTGCGGGCGACGGCGATGGCGAGGGCGGTGCAGGCGAGGGCGGCGAGGGCGGCGAAGCCGCTGACGGAGGGGAGGAGGCCGTAGGTCTGGACGAGGGCGCCGAGGGCGATGATGGGGGCGGAGCTGCCGAGGTAGACGATGACCCAGAGGGCGCTCAGTTCGGAGCCGCGGCGTTCCGGGTTCATCGCGGTGACGGCGCTGGTGAACAGGGAACGGAAGGCGACGCCCTGGGAGACGCCGCCGAGGACGCTGCCGATGAAGAGCAGTGCCGGGGTGCCGGTGTACTGGGCGGCGACGACCAGGCCGAGGCCGGTGGCCAGGCCGGTCATGCCGAGGGCGGTCACCACGCGGTCGGAGGTCGGCGGGACGAGCAGCTGGGTGGCGGCGGAGGAGCCGAGCAGGAGGGCGGCCACGATCGCGCCGACCAGCTTGGAGTCGGTGTGCAGCAGCTTGGCGGCGAAGGCCGGGGCCAGGCTGAGGTAGACGCCGAAGACCGCGTAGGAGATGAAGCCGGCGGTGGCGGCGAGCAGGAACTCGTGGCGCCCGGTGCGCGGCAGCCGCAGGCGCTGGGGGCGCAGGTGGGCCGGGGTGGTGATGCGGGGCGGGGAGGCCGGCGGGCGGCTGCGGCCGGGCATCCGGGGGTGGAGGAGGGCCAGCGGCACGCAGAGCGCGAGCAGGGCGATGGCGTGCAGCAGGAAGGGGGTCAGCAGCGGGTCGGAGCCGCCGGCCAGCAGGGCGCCGACCACCGGGCCGAGGGCGACGCCGCCTGCGGAGCAGGCCAGGGTGATCTTGGCGGCCAGGGTCGGGTGGTCGGGCAGCAGGTCGCCGAGGGCGGCTCCGGCGGCGCCGGTGGACAGGCCGACGGCGATGCCCTGGACGGCCCGGCCGGCGGCGAGCTGCCAGAAGCTGTCGGAGGTGGCGAACACGACGTCGCCGACGGCGGACAGCGCGACGGCGGGCAGGATCAGGGCGCGGCGGCCGAGGTGGTCGGACCAGTGGCCGACCACGGCCAGTACCGGGACCAGCGCCAGCACGTAGATCGCGAACAGGACGGTGGTGTCGAGCGCGGTGAGGTGCAGCCGCTGCTGGAGGAGCGAGTAGATCGGCGTGGCCAGGTTGGCGCCGATCAGCATCAGCAGCAGGGCGGCGGCCACCAGGCCGACGCGGACGCCGCGCAGCGCGTTCCAGCGGCTGATCGCGGCGAGCCGGAGCTGGGCGCGCGGCGCGAGCTCCGGGGGAAGCAGGGCCTCCGACAGTCGGCGTCCGTCGAGCTGCGCGGTGCGCAGGCCGGAGCCGGCGGGGGAGAGGTCCGCCATGGCAGGGGTCTCCTGTGGCCGGGCACCACCGGGGTCGGCGGGGTGTGCCGGCGCGCCCGTCCGGAGGCGCTGTGGTGGTGGCCGAGGGTACGGGCTCCCTGGTGGGGCGAGGTGAGCTGAAGAGGGCCCCTCCGGCCCGGGGTCGGGCGGAGGGCGGTTGGGCTTCGTTGCCCCGGTGGCACGCGCGGGGTGTGCGCGGTACCAGACCGAAGGATAAGGGGTGGGCGTACGCCCATGGCGCGCGCCCCTGGGTGCGCCCCGTACGGCCGGGCGTCGGGGGTGCCCGGCCTATACGCTGAGGTGATGGATCGGTACGCGGCGCTGTTGGGCTGACCGCTGGGCTGAGGGAGAGCGCACAACGATGGCCGGACGACGTCGCAAGAACACCGGGGCTTCGACGGGTGAGGGCGCGGCCGAGGCGGTGCTGCCCGCCGACCTGGAGCTCCAGGACCTCTACGGGGCGTTCGCCGCGCACGGGCTGGACGACGAGGACCTGGACGACGCGGCCGTCCTGGTCCCGCCGGTGAAGCTGCCCGCCGAGCGCGAGCTGGCCGAGCAGGCGAAGGCCGTACCGATGTTCGGGTACGCGCTGGCGCTGGCCCGCTGGTCCGCCCCGCACCGGGAGGTGGACGAGTTCGGCGACCTGGTCGAGGCGGACCGGGCGCCCGCGGCCCGGCTGCTGGGCCTGGCCCCGGCCGAGGGCGAGGTGCCCGAGGAGGCCGAGATCGAGGCGCTGCGGGCCTGGTCGCTGGCCTGCGACCTGGACCTGGTGGAGCTCGGTACGACCGCGGAGGGCGAGCACGTCGCCGTCCCCGGCCCGGACCTGGAGCCCGCCGAGCAGGGCGACCCGGAGACCGTCCTGGAGCTGTGGCTGACCGCCGCCGGGATCGTCCGGGAGCTGGCCGTCGAGGCGGACTCCGTCCCGGAGGAGGGCGCCGGGGAGGCCGGGGCCGAGGGCGAGGAGGACGAGGACGCGCTCTCCGAGGTCGAGGAGGCCCGTGACGAGGCCGCCGAGCTGCTGGACGAGGCCCTGCAGGTGCTCTACGAGACCACCGCCTTCGCCGAGCCCGGCAACGAGACCGTGCCGCTGGGCGTGCTGGCCGCGCTGCTGGTCGTCCCGGAGGGCGAGGAGCCCAGCGAGGAACTGCTCGGCGACATCACGGACGTGATGGTCGCGCTGGACCCGATGCTGGGCGACCTCGCCGAGCTCGGCCTGCTGGACTACCGCCCGATCGACCCCGAGCTGTTCGACGAGGAGGACGGCGAGGAGCCCGCCGTGGTCGGCGAGGAGCCGCTGGACGAGGAGGAGTCGGCCCGCTTCGGGCTGGTCCGGCTCACCCCGCTCGGCCAGTACGGCATCCGGCAGTGGCTGCTGGAGGACGGCTACGACGCGCCGCTGGTCGGCGACCTGGCCAAGGGGGACGCGGCCGAGCTGCTGCGCGGGGTGTGCGAGTCGGCCAACGTGCTGCCGGAGGAGGAGCTGCGGGCGTGGACCGCCGACCGGGAGCCGGTGGCGGCGGCGCGCGAGCTGCTCGCGGCGGCGCGCGGCTCCGACGGCTACGGCCCGCTGCGCCGGATGCTCGGCGTCTCGGCGCTCAACCTGCTCGGGCCGGGCGCGGAGCCGGCCGCCCGGGAGGTCATGGACGACCCGGAGCTGGGCGGTGCGGTGCGGGCCTGGCTGACCGCGCAGGGGGCGACGGACGTCCCGGTGCCGGACCGGGCGATGGCGCTGTGGACGGTGGTCGACACCTTCGCCGCCCAGCTGCTGGACAACGGCGGGGACGCCGAGCTGCTGGGCGAGCTGGTCGCCGACCTGCCGGTGAACGGCGATCCGGCGGGGTGGTTCGGCGAGCTGTGGCGGGTCGACCACCCGTACACGGCGGACGTCCTGGAGGCGATCGGGGAGCTGCACCCGGACCGGGCGCTGGCCAAGGAGGCGCGCAAGGCGGCGTTCAAGGCGCGCTCCAGGAGCTGAGCCCTCCGAGCGCACCGTATGGCGGTCTAGGGAAGGTCCAGTGAGCCGTCCTCGGTGAAGGGGAAGAACGGGTTGTGGGCCAGCTCCCAGAGGTGGCCGTCCGGGTCCTCGAAGTAGCCGGAGTAGCCGCCCCAGTCGGTCGGGACCGGCGGCTTGACCACCACGGCGCCGGCCTCGACCGCCGTCCGCAGCGCGGCGTCCACCAGCGCGGGGGACTCCAGGTTCACCGCGAGGGTGACGCCGCGGAAGGAGGGCTCGCCGGTGGCGGGCACGCCCGCGTCGGCGGCCAGCTCGTCGGTGGGGAAGAGGCCGAGCACCGAGTCGGCGGTGCGGAACCAGACGATCTCCGGGCTGGAGGCGGTGGAGCGCTTCCAGCCGAGCGCCTCGTAGAAGCGGGCGCTCTCGTCGAGGTCGGTCACCCCGAGGGTGACGATGCTGATCCGGGCGGGGAAGGCGCCCTGCCCGGTGCGGTCCTGTGCTGCGTCGTTCTGTGCTGTCATGCCGCCAGGTTAGGGAGGGCGGCTGACAACCGGGCGCCCTGACACGGCCACCACCCCCGTCCGGGGGCCGAGCTGATGACCCGGCAGCTGCGGCCACGTAAGGTGGCGTCAGCGGTGCGGGTGCGAGGTCTCGGGGGTGCGGCACAGGATGATGCGGGAGAGCGGCGGCAGGCACCAGAAGCGGGACGCCGGGCCCTCGGGGTCCGCCCCGGCCCCGGACCGGCCGGTCCGGGAGGACCGTTTCGCCGGGCGGCCCGCGGACCGGTCACTGGACCGGTCGGCCGAGCAGGGTGCCGGTCGGCCCGCGGGCAGGCCCGTCGACCGGTTCGCCGACCAGGAGGAGTTCTCCCGCCGGACCCTGGCGGCGGCCGACTTCCCGGTGTACGGCGTGGCCGCGGGGCAGGCCCCCGCGGGCGGGGTCCCCGTGGACGGGACGATGACGGCCGACGGGGCGTTGGCCGGTGAGGCGCTGGCCGCCTTCGAGACCTCCGGCGGCGAGCTGCGCTGGGTCGAGGTCCAGTGCGGCGACTGGCGCTCGGCGGCCGGCCCGTACGTGACCGTGCGCACCTACCGGCCGGGGGCCGAACCGGGCGAGCGGCTGCCCGAGCTGGAGGACCTGGTCGAGGACGAACGGGACCGCGTCTACGAGCAGTTGGGCGTCGACGAGGGCGACGGGCCGGGCCGGGTACGGGCGTTGCGCGCGTGGATCACGGTGGACGGCGAGCCCTGCGCGGTGGAGGTGCACGAGGACCGGCCGGTGCCGGAGCCCGGCGCCCCGGCGGCGGACGGTCCGGAGCCGGTGTGGGCCGGGCGGCTGCGGGTCGGCGGGCTGACCGTGACGGTGTGCGCGCGCGGGGTGGCCCCCGGCGCGGTGGAGCTCGGCGCTATCGGCGACTTCGAGGGCTGCCTGCGCGGCCGCACCGAGCTGCTGCGCGACCTGGCCGCCCGGCGGGCCCGCCGGGTGCCGGTCGAGGAGCGTGAACTGCCGCCCGCCGTCGGGATGGAGGCGCACCGGGCGCTGATCGCGCAGAGCGTCGCCGAGTCCGCCGCGATCGAGGCGCAGGTGCGGGTGGGGCGCACGCCGAGGCTGCCGCGCGGGCTGCGCGGGGAGGTCGGCGCGGTGCGCTGGGAGGCGGCGGTGCGCCAGCAGATGCGGCTGGCCACCGAGACCCGGGAGGAGGCCGCGGCGGCGGTGACCTCGATGGTGAACCACCTCAACCGGCTGTCCCAGCAGACGCACTGGCTGGTCGGCACGGCGGAGGGGGAGGCGGCCGTCGAGGAGGTCGTCCGGTACACGGTGTTCGCGAGCGAGGTGGCGAGCCTGCCGGCGCAGCGGGCCTGGGCGCAGCTGTGGCGGGAGCGGCCGGGCGGCGGCGGGGCGGGGGTCTGGGAGGAGCAGCGGCTGGCCGAGCAGCTGTGGCTGTCGGCCTGGGAGCAGTGGCGGGCGGCGCGGCGCTGACGGGTCGGGCGGGTCGGCGGGGGCCTCAGTAAAGCACAGGTCATGTGAAGGTCATCGGTCGGCAAATGGCCGCCTGGGCGTGAGGTGGGCGTCATGCCGGGTTCACCCGCCCGGCGGAGCCTGCTGGGCGTCGGCATCCCGCACCGGCGCCCCCGCTCATCCTCAGGAGTTGCTGCCATGTCGCTGTCCCGCCGGGACTTCGTCAACCGTTCCACCCTCGTCGGGGCCGGCGTGCTGATCGCCGGCGGCGCCGAGGCGCTGGCCAGCGCCCCGGGCGCGATCGCCGCCCCGGTCGGCGGCGAGGCCCCGGTCGCCGCGGCCGCCGGGACCAACTCGGCCGGCGGCACCGCCGTCGGCTACGGCCAGCTGGTCCAGGACCCGGCCGGCCTGCTCTCCCTGCCGAAGGGCTTCTCGTACAAGGTCCTCAACCGGGCCGGCGTCACCAAGCTGCGCACCGGCGAGTTCACCCCGAGCAACCACGACGGCACCTCCGCCTTCGAGGACGAGCGCGGCGGCAACCTGATGGTCGTCAACCACGAGCTGGCCGGCGCCCGCGCCAACTGGCCGCACCCGGTGCCGCTGACCGAGGGCCACATCTACGACCCGGGCGCGGCCGGCGGCTGCACCATCGTGCACGCCAAGCGGGACGGCTCGGTCGAGCAGTGGGTCGGCATCGCCGGCACCGCCACCAACTGCGCGGGCGGCGTGACCCCGTGGGGCACCTGGCTGTCCGGCGAGGAGACCGAGGACAAGGCCGGCAAGAACGGCTTCACCAAGGACCACGGCTACATCTTCGAGGTCGACCCCTTCGACGACGACTACAACCGGGACCCGCAGCCGGTGAAGGCCTTCGGCCGCTACGCGCACGAGGCCGTGGTCGTGGACCCGAAGCGCGGCCAGGTCTACCTGACCGAGGACGCCTCGAACCCGAACGGCCTGCTGTTCCGCTGGACCCCGCCGGGCGGCTTCAAGCACGGCCGCTACCAGCTGCGCAAGCTCGCCGCCGACGCCGGTGTGCTGGAGGCCTTCAAGGTCTTCGACGCCCAGGGCAAGTTCGTCGACGACCTCTCCCGCGCCACCAAGGTCGGCACCACCTACGGCGTGGACTGGGTCAAGGTCCAGGACCGCGACGCCAGGACCGTCTCGGTGCGCAAGCAGTTCAAGGACGGCGAGGTCAGCCGCGCCCGCAAGCTGGAGGGCATGTGGTGGGGTGACGGCGGCTTCTACTTCGTCTCCAGCTTCGCCCGTTCGGAGAGCCCGCTCCAGCACGACGGCCAGGTCTGGTTCTACAACCCGGCCCGCCGCACCATCACCCTGAAGGTGCTGCTGGGCGTCAACACCGACGTCTGGGGCGACCACGACAACTTCGACGGCCCGGACAACATCACCGTCTCGCCGTACGGCGGCATCGTGATCTGCGAGGACGGCGAGGGCGTCTCGCACCTGTTCGGCGCCACCGAGGACGGGCTGGTCTACCCGATCGCCCGCAACGAGCTGAACATCGGCACCGCCGAGAAGCCCGAGTTCAGCGAGTTCACCGGGGTGACCTTCTCGGACGACGGCAAGACCCTGTTCGCCAACATCCAGACCCCGGGCATCCAGCTGGCGAT
The DNA here is from genome assembly GCF_053597855.1 of Kitasatospora sp. NPDC001225. Taxonomy (NCBI): domain Bacteria; kingdom Bacillati; phylum Actinomycetota; class Actinomycetes; order Kitasatosporales; family Streptomycetaceae; genus Kitasatospora; species Kitasatospora sp. NPDC001225. Next base: position 13,207 of record NZ_JBSFJC010000024.1, on the reverse strand, counting down.
CAGCGGCCCGTGGCGCCGGCTGAACGAGCACAAGCGCGGCCAGGGCTACGGCGAGTGACGAACCGTCAGGAATGACCGAGCGGCTGCCCGCGGACTACTCGTCCGCGGGCAGCCGCAGTTGCAGCATCGCCAGCAGCCGCTGCTGCGGCTGGGCGAGGTCGATGCCGGTCAACTGCTCGGCGCGGCGCACCCGGTAGCGCAGGGTGTTGGGGTGGATGTGCAGGGCGTCCGCGGCCACCCGGACCTCGCCGAGCGCGTCCAGCCAGGCCAGCACCGACTCGGCGAGCCGGGTGCCGTGCCGCCGGTCGTACGCGGTGAGCGCGGTCAGCCGCGGGTCGCGCAGGCCGGTGCGCTCCTGGAGCAGCGCGAGCATCTCGCTGACCAGCACCTCCGCCTGGACGTCGATCAGCGCCGCGACGTCGAGGTCCACGCCGCCGCGGCCCATCGCGTCCAGGATGCGGTCCGCCTGCGCGCGGGAGTCGGGGACCTGGGCCAGGCCGTCGACGGTCGAGCCGATCGCGGCGCGCAGCGGGACGCCGAGGTGCTCCCGGGCGGCCGCCACCACCTCGAAGGCCCAGTCGCGCACGGTGGTCATCGGCAGGCCGGGCGGCAGCTCGGGCAGCAGCACGTACACCCGGGACTCGATCGGGGCGAGCAGCGCGGTGCGGTGCCGGGCGGCGGTGTGCACCGAGATCAGGCCGGTGACGTCGGAGCGGTGCAGCACGTCGGTGGTGCGCGCGCTGTAGGCCAGCACGGTGGCCGGGCGGCGCAGGTCCAGGCCGAGGTGGGTGGCGAGCGACTGGGGGCCGGTGGAGCCCTCCAGCAGGCCGGTCAGCAGCGTCTGGGTGAGCCGGACGTCGGCGGACAGCTCCCGGCGGCGGCGCACCAGCTGGGCGGCCGCGACCCGGGCGGCGCCGACCAGGGACTGCTCGGCCAGCGGGGCCAGCGGCTGGGCGCCCTCCTGTACCCAGATGGTGCCGAGCGGCTGCGCCCCGGCCCGGATGCCGACCGCGAGGCGGCGGCGCAGGCCCAGTTCGGGGTGCGGCTCGACCGCGATCGGGGTGTCCGAGCTGCGCAGGTGCTGGAAGATGCCCCACTCGCGGAGCTTGGACAGGTACGGCTCCGGGCCCTGCCAGCCGAGGATGGACAGCCGGCGCAGGTCGTCGACCTCGTCGGAGTCGGAGGAGCGGGAGTAGGCCAGCACCCGGCTGGAGGTGTCCTCGATCGAGACGATGCCGTTGGTGAGGACGGCGACGGTCTGGGCGAGGGAGAAGAGGTCGCCCGCGTTGGGCTCGGGGGCGCCGGGGGCGTCCGGGGCGTCAGGGCCGGCGATGATCGCCCGGGCCAGCGAGTCGAGGTGCTCCCAGCGGGTCTCGCGGCGCACCGAGAGCAGGGCGACGCCCGCGTCGGTGGCGGCCTCGCGCAGCGCGTCGGCCTGGCCGGGGCCGTCCAGCTTCACCGCGACGGCGGCGGCCCCGGCCCGGCCGGCCGCGCGAAGGGCGGGCAGGGCGGCGCGGCCGCGGGCGCCGATCGCGAGCACCAGCTCGCCGGGGGCGGCGGTCGGCGGGTCCTCCGGGTCGAGGATCGCGACGTCGCGCACCGGGACGTCCAGGCCCAGCGGGGCGGCCTGCAGCTCGACCAGCGGTTCGCCGAGGGACATCAGGAGTTGACGGAGCGGCAGGCCGGGGGTGGTCACGCCGGTCCTCCTTCATCCGCTCGGACAACGTTTCGCGGTCGATTTTAGCCGGACGGACAGAGATTCGGCGTGGCCGCCGGACCGCGGCCCGGCGCGCGGGCGCGCCGGGGCCAGCCGACGGGCACCGGCGTGCGAGCCGCCTTCGCGGGCCGGGGGCGTGAGCCCGGAGGCGCGAGGTGGCGCGGGGTGGTGTGAAAGGTGGGGCGATCGGGGACGGTTCGTGACCGCGGCGTGACCGACTTCGTCGGGCCGGACAACGCCGTACGGGGGAATTTAGCCGCGCGGCCAATCAAGTCGCCCGGTGGCCAGGAATAGCGTTCGTGCTGTGGTCGGCGTGCAACCCGCGCCGGCAATCCCCCCGCACTGAACGAAGGAGAGCGTGCGCTCTATGGACGCTGTGACCCAGGTCCCCGCGCCGGTGAACGAGCCGGTCCACAGCTACGCCCCCGGGAGCCCGGAACGGGCCCGTCTGGAGGCCAAGCTGAAGGAGCTGGGCGGCCAGGAGCCGGTTCAGCTGACCATGACGATCAACGGTGAGCGCCGGATGGGCGGCGGCACCGAGATCCACGTCGTCCAGCCGCACAACCACGCGGCTCGGCTCGGCACCCTGCGCAACGCCACCCAGGCCGACGCGCAGGAGGCCATCGACACTGCCCTGGCCGCAGCCGAGGCCTGGCAGGCGCTCTCCTTCGACTCCCGCGCCGCGATCTTCCTCAAGGCCGCCGACCTGCTGGCCGGCCCCTGGCGCGAGACCCTGGCCGCCGCCACCATGCTCGGCCAGTCCAAGACCGCGCAGCAGGCCGAGATCGACACCCCCTGCGAGCTGGTCGACTTCCTGCGCTTCAACGTGCACTTCGCCCGCCAGATCATGGCCGAGCAGCCGATCTCCTCGGACGGCGTGTGGAACCGCAGCGACCACCGCCCGCTCGAGGGCTTCGTCTACGCGATCACCCCGTTCAACTTCACCGCGATCGCCGGCAACCTGCCGACCGCGCCCGCGCTGATGGGCAACGTGGTGCTGTGGAAGCCGTCCCCGACCCAGCAGTTCTCCGCGCACCTGCTGATGCAGCTGCTGGAGGAGGCCGGCCTGCCCAAGGGCGTCATCAACATGGTGACCGGCGACGGCCTGGCCGTCTCCGAGGTCGCGCTCAAGCACCCGGCGCTGGCCGGCATCCACTTCACCGGCTCCACCGCCACCTTCCAGCACCTGTGGCGCGAGGTCGGCACCAACATCTCCGGCTACCGCACCTACCCGCGGATCGTCGGCGAGACCGGCGGCAAGGACTTCCTGGTCGCCCACCCGTCCGCCGACCCGAAGGTCCTGAAGACCGCGATGACCCGCGGCGCCTTCGAGTTCCAGGGCCAGAAGTGCTCGGCGCTGTCGCGGGCCTACGTCCCCGCCTCGCTCTGGGCCGGCCTCAAGGACGAGTTCGCCGCCGAGGTCGACGGCCTCACCATGGGCGACGTCAGCGACCTGTCCAACTTCATGTCGGCCGTCATCGACGAGCGCTCCTTCGCCAAGAACAAGGCCGCGATCGACCGCGCCCAGGCCGACCCGCAGGTCGAGGTCCTCGCCGGCGGCACCTACGACGACTCGGTCGGCTACTTCGTCCGCCCGACCGTCCTGGTCTGCCAGGACCCGGCCGCCGAGTACTTCAAGGACGAGTACTTCGGCCCGATCCTGGCCGTGTACGTCTACGAGGACGAGAAGTACGAGGAGATGCTGACCCAGATGGAGTCGGTGTCCCCGTACGGCCTGACCGGCTCGATCATCTCCCAGGACCGCGCCGCGGCCCAGGACGCGATGCACAAGCTGCGCTTCGCCGCCGGCAACTTCTACATCAACGACAAGCCGACCGGCGCCGTCGTCGGCCAGCAGCCCTTCGGCGGCGGCCGGGCCTCGGGCACCAACGACAAGGCCGGCGCCAAGCAGAACCTGGCGCGCTGGACCTCGACCCGCTCGGTCAAGGAGACCTTCGTCCCGCCGACGGACTACCGCTACCCGCACATGGGCTGACCAGCCCCCCTGACCAGCCGGCTCGTCCCGTAGCCACCGGTCACCCGCGACGCCCGGTCCCGCAGCCGGGCGCCGCCTCCCGGGGCGGCGGTGCCCCATCCCCGCACCGCCGCCCCGGCCCTTTCTGCCATCCTTAAGAAGCACCAGCTCCAGGAGTCACGATGCTCCGTTCCGCCCTTCTCGCGGCCTCCCGGTCCCCGCAGGTCCGCACCGTGGTCGAGAAGTTCCCGCCGACCCACGCGATAGTCGAGCGCTTCGTCGCCGGTGACGTCCTCGACGACGCCGTCACCGCCACCGACGACCTGATCGCCACCGGTCGCAAGGTCACCCTCGACCACCTCGGCGAGGACACCCAGGACGCCGCCCAGGCCGCGGGCACCGCCGAGGCCTACGAGCACCTGCTCAAGGCCCTCAAGGACACCGGCCTCGCGGCCGGCGCCGAGGTGTCGGTCAAGCTGTCGGCCGTCGGCCAGTTCCTCCCGGTGGACGGCGAGAAGATCGCGCTGGAGAACGCCCGCCGCATCTGCGAGGCCGCCGCCGAGGCCGGCACCACGGTGACCCTCGACATGGAGGACCACACCACCACCGACTCCACCCTCGCCATCGCGCGGGAGCTGCGGGCGGACTTCCCGTGGCTGGGCGTCGTGCTCCAGGCCTACCTGCGCCGCACCGAGGCCGACTGCCGCGACTTCTCCGGCGCCGGCTCGCGCGTGCGCCTGTGCAAGGGCGCCTACAAGGAGCCCGAGTCGGTCGCCTTCCAGGGCAAGCACGAGGTCGACCTCGCGTACGTCCGGGCCCTGAAGGTCCTGATGGCGGGCGAGGGCTACCCGATGATCGCCTCGCACGACCCCAACATGATCAAGATCGCCGGCCAGCTGGCCCAGTGGAACGGCCGCAAGCGGGACTCCTTCGAGTACCAGATGCTGTTCGGCATCCGCCCCGAGGAGCAGCTGCGCCTCGCCGCCGAGGGCAACACCATGCGGGTCTACCTCCCGTACGGCCAGGAGTGGTACGGCTACTTCATGCGCCGCCTCGCCGAGCGCCCCGCCAACCTGACCTTCTTCCTGCGCGCCATGGCCACCCGCGGCTGACCCGGCGCCCCAGGCCACGGCCCGCACCCCTGACGGGGGGTGCGGGCCGTCGCGCGTTGTCGACGTCAGAGGAACGGCTTCGTGTCGAGGTCGAAGTCGAACGGGGCAGGGAGCGCGAGCGGTTCGCCGAAGGCGGCGAGGTGCACCTCGGTGTACTCGTCGCGGTGCGGCTTGGCGAACAGACTGACCTGGGACTTCTCGCGGTCGATGAGGAGGTAGAGCGGGATGCCGGCCCGGGCGTAGCAGTGGCGCTTGGCGATGCGGTCCTGGTCGGGCTTGGCGGAGGTCACTTCCGCGACCATGGCGACGCCGTCCGGTTCCATCCAGGACGGTGCGCCCCGGAAGAGGCGGAGTTCCTCGGGAGCGAATGTGACGTCCGGGATGACGTGGTTCTTCGGACAGAGACCGCCGCTCACGAGGCGGAGGCCCTTGCCTCCGGAAACGCTCATATCGGTCTTGGAGCGCCGGATCACCTGCTTGAGCAGGTGGTTGATGTAGTCCTCGTGATCGCCGTCCGGCGGTGGTGCCACGATGATCTCTCCCTCGACGAGCTCGGCCCGGAAGCCTTCGGGGGAGTGCAGGCTCAGGAAGCTCTCCAGCAGGATGTCCGCCTGCGATGGGGAGCCCGTGATCGGTTGCTCATGCGCCACAGCACTCATGATGCCCCTCCTTCAGGTGGCCGTCACGCTACTGCGGTCCCGGAACGGGTTATGCCGCATATGGCATGGTTTCACTCGATGGTGTGAGTTTAAGTAGGACCTAGGATCTTCCTGCTGGTGAACTGGCTTTTCGAGTGGAGGAGTTGGGGATGCTGAAGGCTTTCGCGGAGCTGTCCACGCCGTTGGTGGCGGATGCCTGTGTGCGGCTCGGGGTGGGGGTGCGGGTGGCGCCGGCGGGGGTGGGGGCGGTGGTGGCCGGGGCCCGGGTGGCGGGGCGGGTGCTGCCGGTGCGGCACTACGGGAGCGTGGACGTGTTCCTGGAGGCGTACGGGGCGGCCCGGGACGGGGACGTGCTGGTGGTCGACAACGGCGGGCGGACCGACGAGGCCTGCATCGGGGACCTCGCGGTGCTGGAGGCGCGGGCCGCCGGGGTGGCCGGGATCGTGGTGTGGGGGCTGCACCGGGACACCCCCGAGCTGCGGGAGATCGGGCTGCCGGTGTTCAGCTACGGGGCGCTGCCGCTCGGCCCGGTGCGGTTGGACGACCGGGAGCCGGCGGCGCTGCTGACGGCCAAGTTCGGGCCGCACCCGGTGAGCGCGGAGGACGTGGTGTTCGCCGACCCGGACGGGGTGCTGTTCGTGCCCGGCGACCGGGTCGCGGAGGTGCTGGAGACGGCCGGCGGGATCGCCCGGACCGAGCGCGCGCAGGCCGCCCGGATCGCCTCCGGGGACACGCTGCGCCGGCAGACCTCCTTCGAGGAGTACCTGGAGCGGCGCGCCGCCGACCCGGCGTACAGCTTCCGGCGGCACCTGCGGCGGATCGGCGGGGCGATCGAGGAGTAGGAGCAGGGGTAAAGGCCTTACAGCTTCCGGTACATGACGTGCAGGCCGACGTAGCCGTCCACGGGGTGGTCGAAGGCCTCGGGGACGGTGCCGACGACCTCGAAGCCGAGCGACTCGTAGAGCCGCACGGCGTGGTGGTTGTTGGCGACCACGGCGTTGAACTGCATGGCGCGGAAGCCGGAGCGGCGGGCCCAGTCGAGGGTGTACTCGACCAGGGCCCGCCCGATCCCCCGGCCGTGGTGGGCCGGGTCGACCAGGTAGCTGGCGCTGGCCACGTGCGAGCCGTTGCCGGGGCGGTTGCGGTTCATGTTGGCGGTGCCGAGGATCCGCCCGTCCCCGTCCACCGCGACCACCGTGCGGTTCGGGGCGGCGAGCATCCACCACTCCCGGCCCAGCTCGGAGGACATGTCCAGGGGGTAGGGGAAGGTCTCGCCGGCGGCGACGACGGTGTGGAAGAACGGCCAGATGTCCGGCCAGTCCTCGGGGACGGCTTCGCGGATGCGGACGGGAGCGGGCACGGGCGCGGGCGTGGGCAGGGGCATCGGACCAGGATGATGCTCGAGGGGTGGGCGGGCCAGCGGTTTTCGGTCGGAGCGGCCGGTCAACCGCCGAGGACGGCCTTCTCGACCAGGGCGGCGGTGTGCGCCTGGCCGGTGGCGTTGGGGTGCATCACGGCGTACTCGAGGGGGAGGACGCTGGTCAGCACGCCGTCCAGCCAGTGGTCGGCGTCGCAGACGCTGTGGCCGGCGCTGGCGGGGTAGAGGTCCACGAAGGTGTCGCCGTGGGCGGCGGTGCTCCGGGCGACGAGCGCGTTGAGCGGTTCCACGATCGCGGTGCGGGCCCAGACGAGGTCGCCGCCGGTGAAGGTGCCGAACTGCAGGAGGTTGCCGAACTGGCAGAGCCCGGCGTTCTCGGGGACGAGGTGCGGGTAGCCGACGGTGAGGATCCTGGCGGACGGGGCCTTGGCGTGCAGCGCGGTCAGCATCCGGTCGTAGCCGTTGCGCAGCCGGGCGAAGCGGTCGGGCAGGCCCGCGTCGAACTTGTCCTTGCAGGGCGTGCCCCGGCCGAGCTGGACGGCGCCGAGTTCGATGCAGCTCTTGAGGATCTCGGCGAAGCCGAGGTCGTTGCCGCCGATCCCGACGGTGACCAGGCCGGTGGCCGGGTCGACGGCGTCGATCTGCGGCGGGACGGGCGGGTAGGGGCCGTTCGGGTCGGTGCCGAGCGGCGGGAGCGGGCGGCCGAGCGGGGCCTGCGCGGTCACGTCGACGCCGTCGGTGGTGGCGCCGCTGCAGCTGACGTTCCGCAGGTCGGCCAGGGAGCCGAGGTCGCGGCGGATGATCTCGGGGTAGGAGTCGACGGTCCGGGCGCAGCCGTCGCGGGGCGCGGTCTCGTCGCCGGTGGCCTCGATGACCCCGGCGGTGTAGGAGTCGCCGAGGGCCGTCCAGCTCAGTGCGCCGGCGCGGGTGCCCGGCCGGGCGGCGGCCTGGGAGGTGGTCGGGGTGATCAGCCCGGCGGCGAGCACGGTGGCGGTGCCGGCGACGGCGAGGCGGGACAGGAAGCGTGGCACGGCTCTCCTCCTGGGGATAGGGGGAGAGTGCGGTTTCACCCTCCTGAGAGTCAATCGAGTCGCTCTGTGGACGACTTGATGCCTCGGGAGGGTGAAACCACGGGCGGGACGGTGACGCCGGGTGTCAGAGCGTCGCGGCGGCGGGCTCGATCATCGCCCGCGCGGTCTTGCCGTCGACGTACTCGCCGAGCGCCGTCATCTCCCACTCGCCGCCCGGGCGGCGGACCAGCTTGCACATCATCACACCGGTGTGGGGCTCGGAGTTGGTGAGGTCGAAGCGGACCAGCTCCTCCTCCGTCCGGGCGTCCAGCAGGCGGCAGTAGGCGTCGCGCACCTCGGTGAACCTCTGGCCGGAGAAGGAGTTCACGACGAAGACCAGCGCGTGGACCTCGGCCGGCAGGCCCTCCAGGTGGACGGTGATCGCCTCGTCGTCGCCGCCCTCGCCGCCGACCAGGTTGTCGCCGGAGTGGGAGATCGCGCCGTTGAAGATGCTCAGCTTCATGAACCAGGCCGTCTCCAGCCGCTTGTGGCGGGCGTCGAAGGCGAGGCAGGAGGCGTCCAGGTCGATGTCGCGGCCGCGGGCGGCGGACTTCCAGCCGAGGGCCATCCGGACGGAGGAGAGGAAGGGGCGGCCGTTCTTGACCAGGGAGACCGAGCTGCCCTTGACCAGGTTGACCCGGCCCTTGTCCAGGGTGACCTTGCCGGGGGCGGCCGGGGCCGGGGGCGCGGCGGGCGCCGGGGGAGCCGCGGGCGGGGCAGGGACGGCGGTCTGGCCGGTGGCGAGGGCGATCCGCGGGTCGATCGGGGAGGCCGCCGGTGCGGGCGGCACGGGCGGGGCGGCCGGCGGGGCCGGGAGCTGGATGGTCCGGTCCATCGGGGCCGGCGGTGCGGCCGCTGCCACCGGGGCGGCGGGCGCGGGGGCCGGGGAGTCGTCGACGGTGACGCCGAAGTCGGTGGCGATGCCCGCGAGGCCGTCGGCGTAGCCCTGGCCGACCGCGCGCACCTTCCAGGCGCCGCCCCGCTGGTAGACCTCGACCACGATGAGCGCGGTCTCCAGGCCCAGCCGGGGCGGGGTGAAGGTGACCAGCACCTCGCCGGTGTCGGCGTCGCGGACGGTGGCGGTGGGCTCCGTCCCGGCGAAGGTGGAGACCTGGTCGGCGGGGCTCGCGGTGACCACGATCTTGGTGATCCCGGCCGGGACGGCCCGGGTGTCGACGGTGATCGCGTCGGGGGTGCCGGCGGAGGCCGGGCGGTGGCTGACGCCGGGGCCGTTCGGGGCGTTGAAGAAGACGAAGTCGTCGTCCGAGCGGACCTTTCCGGCATCGGTCAGCAGCAGGCCGGAGACGTCCAGCGCCTTGGGCGCGGTGACCTCGACGGTCACTCGCGCGGCGGTCAGCGGTGCGTTGCCGCCTTGGGTCAGGACGGTGGGCACGGACTCCTCCTCGGGTGCGGAACGGCGGCCCGGCCGGGGCCGTTGGGGGCGCCGGGCCGGGTGCTGCCCACAGTAACGAACGAGGGTGCGGGGATGCGCCCGTCCGGCGGGCCCGGCTGTCGGATCGTCGGACGATCGTCCGCTCCGGGCCGTCGGCGGCTCAGCGGGCCGCGGCGGTCGGGGTCGCGGCCGGGGTGGTGGCCGGTGCGGCGAGCGGCGTGGCGGCCGGGCTGCCGGGCGCGTACGGCTCGGCGGACGGCGGCGGCGGAGGCGGGCCGAAGGAGCCGAGCGCCGCGACCGCGCGGGGGCGGTCGAGGGCGAAGGCGGAGACGCTCCAGCTCTCCGCCGGGGCCGACTTGCGCACCACGGCGGACGGGTCGGCCGCCGGACGGGCGCCGCGGACGCCGAAGGTGTAGTGGCCGGGCCGGACGTCGGTGCCGGGCGGGGTGGTGAAGCGGTAGACGAGGGTGCCGCGCTCCTGCTGGACGGTCACCACGGCGCCCGGCAGGTCGGTCCAGGCGGAGCCGGGGCCGGGGGCCGACTCGCCCGGGACGAGCCGGAACTCGGCCTGGAACGCGGTGACCGGCTCGGTGGCCGCGAGGGTGAGCTGGTGGCGCAGGCCGTCGCGGCCCAGCGGGGAGACCCGGGCGGCGCCGGTCAGCGCGTGGTCGGTGTCCGCGCTGTCGTCGGTGCCATCGGTGCCGTCGGTGTCCGGGGTGCCGCCGGTGTCCGCCGCGTCGTCGGTGTCGGGGACGGGCAGGGCGGGCGGCGGCGCCGGGCGGCCGGGGGTGGGCGGGCCGAAGCCGGGCTGCTTGGCGCCCGGGGCCGGGACGGAGACGGAAGGGGAGGGCGAGGGGCCGGCCGGGGCCGTGGCGCCGAGCAGCCCGGCCTCGGTGCCCGCGAGCTGGGTGCCTGAGGCGGGTGCGTCCTGCCCGGCCGAGGCCTGGCCGCCGGTCTGGGGTGCGCCCGGGACCGTCGCGCGGGGCGCGGGCGGGGAGGCGGCGACCGGGGGGTCCACCGAGCGGTGCGTGGACGGGTGCGTCGAGGGCCGGTTCGCGGCGGGGGAGGACGACGGGCCGTCGGTCGGGGTCTGCGCCGAGACCGCCTCGGCCTCCTCGGTGGCGGCCGGCGTGGGCGGCGGGGTGCTGCCGACCCGGGCGACGCCGGCCCGGCGGCCGATCCCCTGCTGTTCGTTGAGCAGCAGGGTGGTCGCGATGCTGATGCCGACCACGGTGGACATCGCCATCGCGGCGCCGGAGAAGCGCAGGGTGGGCAGCCGGAACAGGCCGCCGAACGGGCGCGGCCGCCCGTGCCGACCCTGCCGTGCGGGCTCGTGCTGCACGTCCCGCGCGGTGTCCTCGCGCACAGCCACCGGACCCCTCCCTCCCCGAAGCCGCCGTCGCGTCGCCGTATTCTCCCACGCGCCGCCGCCGGGCCCGGCTCCGGCCGCGGAGGGCCGGTTCCACGCGGGCCCGCGTGGGGAGAGGGGAGAGCGTACCAGCGGACGGCCGCGGCCCGGTCGCACCCCCTCCACTTCGCGGACATCCGTGCGCCACACGGAAGTTGACGCTCCGTCTGATAAGCGCCGACAGGGGAAGGAAGGCCCGGCCGGGGGTTATTGCAACCCCCTTGCAACCCTTGCCCGCCGTACCGGGCGTGACGCAGGCTGAGGGCATCCCACGCCGTCCCGGAGAGACCGTCATGCCGTCCGACCCGCTGTCCGCAGCCTCCAGTGCACCCCTCGCCGCCACCCCCACGGGCGGCGATGGGGAGGTCTCCACCGCCGCTCCGGCGGCGGTGGAGGAGGTGCTGATCCTGCGGATCTCGCTGGGCGAGGAGGTGGTCGGCGAGGTGCGCACCCGGTTCCGGTTCACCGCCGAGCGCCCGTACGAGGTGCTGCTGACCTTCCACCTGGGGCGGCCGGACGAGGCGGACTGGGTGTTCTCGCGCGAACTGCTGCGCGACGGCCTGCGCGCGCTGAGCGGGCAGGGCGACGTCAAACTGTGGCCGGCGTACTGCCCGTGCCACGGCTCGACGCTGCACCTGGCGCTCGAATCCCCGCACGGCAGCGCGCTGCTGGAGGCCTCCAAGCCCCGGGTGCAGGCCTGGCTGGACCGCACCTACGCGCTGGTCTCCGAGCACCAGGAGCGCCACTGCGGCCCCACCGACGCCGAGCTGGCCGCGCTGCTCGCCGAGGGCTGAGGCTCCGCCCCCGGAAGCCGGGACAGACCGTCAGCGGCGCTCCGGCGGCCCGGCGGCGCACGGCGGCGCGAGGGGCGGCGCGCCGGGCAACCGGGCCGTCCCCGCCGCCAGCGCGGCCCGCAGCCGCCGGACGGCCGGGGCCGAGGAGGCGGGCAGCAGGTCGTACGGGTCGTCCGGCCCGTCCACGCTGACCAGCACCGACTCGGCGATCCGGTACGGCCGGTGGGCCAGCAGCCCGCCCAGGTAGCGGCGCAGCCGGGACAGCTCGGCGCGGACCGTCACCGTCCGGCCCGCGTCGCCGAACAGCGCCTCGGCGAGCTGGGCGGCGGTGCTGCCCTCGCGTCCGGTGGCGAGTAGGAGCAGCAGTTCGGCGTGGCGCGGGCTGAGCGGGTGCGACCAGCTGTCGGCCGCGCCCCGGACGGACAGCTCGGGGCGGTCCGGGCGGCGCAGGTCGAGCCGCAGGTGGGCGCCCTCGGCCTGTTCGGCGGTCACCGTGCCGGAGCCGTCCTCCTCGGGCGGCCGGACCGGGCGCACCAGCCAGCCGTCGGCGAGCGGCTCCAGCGCGCACTCGCCGAGGCCGGGCACCCAGTGCACGGTGGCCGGGGTCCAGCCCTCGCTGGGCACCCGGAGCCGGCTGGGCGGCGGCAGCCCGGCCGCGGCGGCGGTCCAGCCGGCCGCGTCGACCACCAGCGCCGGGCCGCCGACCCGGGCGAGCAGCGGGGCGGCCAGGGCGCGCAGCTGGTGCAGCGCCTCCAGCCGGTGGGCGCGCAGCTCGGCCTCGGCGAGCCGGGCGGCGGTGGCGGTGAGCTGGATCAGGAACGGGCGGACGCTGTGCGCCGGGCCGCTCAGGTTGATGGCGCCGACCAGCCGTCCGGTCCCGGGGTCGCGCACCGGCGCGGCCACGCAGGTCCAGGCGTGGTGGCTGCGCAGGTAGTGCTCGGCGGAGTGGACGTGCATCGGGCGCCGGGCGCGCAGCGCGACCGCGATGCCGTTGGTGCCGACGCTCTCCTCGATCCAGCGGGCGCCGGTGATGAAGCCGATCCGGTCGGCGCTGCGGCGCAGGCCGCGTTCGCCCTCCTGCCAGAGCACGTGGCCCTCGGCGTCGGCGACGGCCAGCAGCAGCGGGGCCGCCCCGCCCACCTCCAGCAGGGTCTCGCGCAGCACCGGCAGGACGGCGTCGAGTCCGCTGGTGCGGCGGCGCTGTTCGATTTCGCCGGGGCCCAGCAGGACGGCGGCGGCGCCGGTGTCGGGGTCGAGGCCGAGGCGGCGCAGCCGGGCCCAGGAGTCGCCGATCTCGGGGCGGGGTTCGAGCAGGCCGGGGCCGCCGGTCTCCTCGGTGAGGGCGGGAACGGCCAGTTCCCGGGCGGCGGCGTCGGCGAGGGTGCGGTCGTGGACCTTGGCCAGCTCCGACGCGGTCGGCGGGGTGCGGCGCTCGGGTCGTCGGGACTGCCGTCCGGTCTGCCGCACTCGCTTCGCTCCTCGCCGCCGTTCGAGGACGCGTCGGGGCCGACGCGCTGACGAAAGCGTACGGGGGCGGTGGGCCGCTGGGGATGGGGTCGGGCAAGTCGGCATACCGGGCGGTATGCAGAACGGTCTGGCTGCGCCAGGCCGAGGCGCTGGAACCGGCCGTCACGCACCTGATCGACGGCGCCGACGAACCCGGCGACGGCGCGTTCCCCGTGGTGTCGCCCCGCGACGGCC
>NZ_JBSFJC010000023.1:0-84423 GCF_053597855.1 Kitasatospora sp. NPDC001225 | reverse complement strand
CACGCTGTTGAGTTCTCAAGGAACGGACGCTTCCTTCGGACCGCCTTCCAGCGGACCCTCCGGGCTTCGTTCTTTCGTGTTTCCAGCTTACCAGATGCTTTCCGTTCCGTTTACCGGGGGTTTTTGCATCTGAAATCTGGCGTTAACCGCCGAGTTGCGGCGACTCGCCCAACCATAGCGGGTCGGCAGCCGGAGCGCGAACCGGGGCGCACCCGGGGTCGCTCGGACGGCGGCATGATTTGTTGCTCTCGCGAGCATATACAGCAATGGTCTCGATTCGCCAAGATGCCTGTAGAGTGCGGCGCATCGGCCAGAGGACTAGACCACTAGCGGGCCGGTGAGTCGCCGGCCGGCTAGGTAGGCAAGGGCGGGGTCTTCGCCCGGGAATGTCAGCAGTTGTCCGAAGTTGACATGAATTAGGCTTCAGTTGATCGTCGCGCCGCTCCTCGCGGCCGCTCGCTGTACTGCACTTGGGAGGCACAACCATGACCACTGTGACGTCGCCGCTGACCGGCAAGATCGTGGGGCTCGCGGGCGTGCCCGACCCGGTGTTCTCGGGTGCGATGGTCGGCCCGGGCACCGCGGTCGACCCCGTTCGCGAGCAGACCACGGCGGTCGCTCCGGTGGACGGTGTCGTCGTCTCCATGCACCCGCACGCGTTCGTCGTCGTGGACGCCGAGGGCCACGGTGTGCTGACCCACCTCGGGATCGACACCGTTCAGCTCAACGGCGAGGGCTTCGAACTGCTCGTCAACAAGGGCGACACGGTGACCCGTGGTCAGGCCGTCATCAAGTGGGACCCGGCCGCCGTCGAGGCCGCCGGCAAGTCGCCGATCTCGCCGATCGTGGCGCTGGAGGCCACCGCCGACTCGCTCGGCGACCTGCGGGAGGACGGCGAGGCCAAGGCCGGCGAGCAGCTGTTCAGCTGGAGCTGACCCCTTCCTTCCGACACCCGCCCCGGACGAGATGACGGGGCGGCCCCCACACACAGCGGTTCCCGGCGGGGCCGCTCATCTCAGCGGAGACAGTGACATGGAGAAGACGCTGCGCGGCGTGGGCGTGAGCCACGGGGTCGCGATCGGCCAGGTGCGGCACATGGGGACGGCGGTGCTGGAGCCCCCGGCCACCCAGATCCCGACCGAGGACGCCCCGCGCGAGCAGGCCCGCGCCCAGGCCGCCGTCGAGGCGGTCGCCGCCGACCTCGTCGCGCGCGGCAACCTCGCGGGCGGCGAGGCCCAGGCCGTGCTGGAGGCCCAGGCGCTGATGGCGCAGGACCCCGAGCTGATGGCCGACGTGTCCCGCCGGATCGCCGTCGGCAGCAGCGCCGAGCGCGGCGTCTACGACGCGTTCGCGGCCTACCGGGCGCTGCTCGCCTCCGCCGGGGAGTACCTGGCCGGGCGGGTCGCCGACCTGGACGACGTGCGCAACCGGATCGTGGCCCGGCTGCTCGGCGTGCCGATGCCGGGCGTGCCGGACAGCGACGAGCCGTACGTGCTGTTCGCGCGGGACCTGGCGCCGGCCGACACCGCGCTGCTCGACCCGACGCTGGTGCTCGGCTTCGTGACCGAGGAGGGCGGGCCGACCAGCCACAGCGCCATCCTGGCCCGGGCGATGGGCGTGCCGGCCGTCGTGGCGCTGCCCGGCGCGATCGAGGTCGCCGAGGGCACCGTCGTCGCGGTGGACGGCAGCTCCGGCGATGTCCTGCTGGAGCCGTCCCAGGAGAAGCAGGACGAGCTGCGGGCGGCCGCCGCCGCGCGCAAGGCCGCGCTGGCCGCCTCCTCCGGCCCGGGGCAGACCTCGGACGGTCACCGGGTGCCGCTGCTCGCCAACGTGGGCGGCCCGGCCGACGTGCCGGCCGCGCTGGAGAACGGCGCCGAGGGCGTCGGCCTGTTCCGCACCGAGTTCCTGTTCCTGGACGACTCGGCGAAGGCGCCCAGCGCCGAGAAGCAGGTCGAGGCGTACCGCAAGGTGCTGGAGGCCTTCCCCGAGGGCCGGGTCGTGGTCCGGGTGCTGGACGCCGGCGCGGACAAGCCGCTGGACTTCCTGACCCCGGCCGACGAGCCGAACCCGGCGCTGGGCGTGCGCGGTCTGCGCACCCTGCTCGAGCACCCCGAGGTGCTGCGGACCCAGCTCCGGTCGCTGGCCAAGGCGGCCGAGGGCCTGCCGGTGCACCTCGAGGTGATGGCCCCGATGGTGGCCGACCGCAAGGACGCCAAGGACTTCGCGGCCGCCTGCCGGGAGGCCGGGCTGGACGCCAAGTTCGGCGCGATGGTGGAGATCCCGTCGGCCGCGCTGCGCGCCAGGTCGATCCTCCAGGAGGTCGAGTTCCTCTCGCTGGGGACCAACGACCTCGCGCAGTACACCTTCGCGGCCGACCGTCAGGTCGGTGCGCTGGCCCGGCTCCAGGACCCGTGGCAGCCGGCCCTGCTGGACCTGGTCGCCGCGGCTGCCGACGCCGCGCGGGTGAGCGGCAAGAGCTGCGGGGTCTGCGGCGAGGCCGCCGCCGACCCGCTGCTGGCCGTGGTGCTGACCGGTCTGGGCGTCACCAGCCTGTCGATGGGCGCGGCCTCGATCCCCTACGTGCGGACCACGCTCGCCAAGTACACGCTGGCGCAGTGCCGCCGGGCGGCCGAGGCGGCCCGGGCCGCGGACAGCGCCGAGGAGGCGCGGGCCGCCGCGCAGCAGGTGCTCTCCGGCGAGTAGGGCGGGCAGCCGACGTAGCGGCATGAGAAGGGGCGCTCCCACCAGGACGGTGGGGGCGCCCCTTTCGTGTGCCCCGGGGCCGGTCAGGCCTGGCGGTCGAGGCGGAGCCGCTCGAAGAAGCGCAGGTGCTCGATGCGGTCGACGGAGCCGGGGTTGACGGCCTGCTCCAGCGGGGTGCCGGAGAGGATGCGCTTGACCGGGACCTCGATCCGCTTGCCGGTGAGGGTGTGCGGGAGGCCGTCGACGGCGATGACCTCGTCGGGCACGTGGCGCGGGGAGAGCTCGGTGCGCAGCGAGGTGCGGATGCGGCCGATCAGGTCGTCGTTCAGCTCCGCACCGGGGGCGAGGACGACGAACAGCGGCATCCAGTAGCCGCCGTCGGGCTCCTCCAGGCCGATGACCAGGGACTCGGCGATCTCGGGGAGGCGCTCGACGATCTCGTAGATGTCCGAGGAGCCCATCCGGACGCCCTGGCGGTTGAGGGTGGAGTCGGAGCGGCCGTGGATGACGACGGTGCCCCGGGAGGTGACGGTGATCCAGTCGCCGTGGCGCCAGACGCCGGGGTACATGTCGAAGTAGCTGTCGTGGTACCGGGTGCCCTCGGGGTCGTTCCAGAAGCCGGTGGGCATCGAGGGGATGGGCTTGGTGACGACGAGTTCGCCGACGGTGTCGGTGTGCGGGTGGCCCTGGACGTCCCAGGACTCGACGGCCGCGCCGAGGCAGGGGGCCTGGATCTCGCCGAGGTGCACCGGGAGGGTGGGGACGCCGCCGACGAAGCAGGAGCAGACGTCGGTGCCGCCGCTGACGGAGGCGAGCCAGACGTCCTCCTTGACCTCCTGGTAGATCCAGCGGAAGCCGTCCGGCGGGAGCGGGGAGCCGGTGGTGCCGATGCAGCGCACGGCGGAGAGGTCGAGGTCGCGGCCGGGGTGGAGTTCGGCCTTGCGGCTGGCGATCACGTAGGCGGCGGAGGTGCCGAGGACGGTGGCGCCGGTGCGGGCGGCCACGGACCAGAGGGCGCCGGTGTCGGGGTGGCCCGGGCTGCCGTCGTAGGTGACGATCGTGGACCCGACGAGGAGGCCGGCCAGCAGGAAGTTCCACATCATCCAGCCGGTGGAGGTGTACCAGAGGAAGCGGTCCCGGGGGCCGAGGTCGAGGTGGAGGCCGGCCTGCTTGAGGTGTTCGAGCAGGATGCCGCCCTGGCTCTGGACGATGGCCTTGGGCAGGCCGGTGGTGCCGGAGGAGTAGAGGACCCAGAGCGGGTGGTCGAAGGGGACGGGCTCGAAGACCGGCTCCACGTCGTCGGCGACCAGGTCGTCCCAGTGCAGGGCGCCCTCGGGGGCGGGGGCGCCGAGCAGCGGGACGTGCACGACGGTGTGCAGGCTGGGGAGTTCGCGGCGCAGCTCGGCGACGACCTCGGTGCGGTCGTGGTCCTTGCCGCCGTAGTGGTAGCCGTCGATGGCGAAGAGGACGGCGGGCTCGATCTGCTGGAGGCGGTCGAGGACGCTGCGGGCGCCGAAGTCGGGGGCGCAGCTGGTCCAGACCGCGCCGACGGCGGCGGTGGCGAGCAGGGCGACGGCGGCCTGCGGGACGTTGGGCAGGTAGGCGCTGACCCGGTCGCCGGGGCCGATGCCGCGGGCGCGCAGGGCGGCGGCGAGCGAGCCGACCTGGCGGCGGAGCTCGGACCAGGTGAGGACGGCCGGCTGCTCGGTGGTCTCGTCGAGGTGGAGGATCGCGGGGCGGTCGGCGTTGGCCGGGTCGTCGGCGGCGCGCAGGGCGTGCTCGGCGTAGTTGAGGCGGGCGCCGGGGAACCAGCGGGCGCCGGGCATGGCGGCGTCGGCGAGGACGGCTTCGGGGGCCCGGGTGAAGCGGACGTCGAACCACTGGGTGATCGCGGTCCAGAACCGGTCGAGGTCCTCGGTGGACCAGGCGTGCAGGTCCGCGTAGCGCTCGGCGGCCTGCTGGTCGTCGGCGGCCGGGGCGAGCGGGGCGGCCGGGGCGCCGTGGTGTTCGGCGGCCCAGGCCTGGAAGGCCACCAGGGTGGTGGCGGCGGCGCGAGCGGGGTTGGGGCGCCAGAGCGGCTGGTCCTGCGGTGGGGTGCTCACGGTGGTGGTCTCCCGGCCGGTGGTGGGGACGGGAGCGCTCGTGGCAGACCCGTCCGGTTGGGCTGTCGGTGCAGACCATGCCATGTGATCGCCCGCCGCGCCAGGGTCGGCCGGTGGGTCAGCGGGGGGTGAACTCGCCGCTGAACCAGCGGCGCAGGACGCCGTTGTGGAAGTCCCAGACGAGCGGGGTTTCGGCGGTGGCGAGCAGCCAGCCGTCGGTCTCGTCGGTGGGGCGCGAGGGCGGGAGGTCGGCGAGCGGGCGGGCCGGGAGCAGTCCGCAGAGCATCACGAAGCGGCCGTCGGGGTCGGAGGCGGTGTGGATCAGGGTGACCTCCGCCGGGTCGGCGGTGATGCCGGTCTCCTCGTGCAGTTCGCGCACGCAGGCCTGCTGCCAGCTCTCGCCGTAGTCCATGTAGCCGCCGGGGAAGGCGAGTTCGCCGTAGCCGGGCTCGATGGTGCGGCGGATGACGACCAGGGCCGGGTCGGCGTCGGGGCGGGTGACGGGGAGGACGGTGATCGCGACGGGCAGCGGGTTGCGGTAGCTGATCTCGGCGCAGCCGGGGCAGGTGCGCGGCCAGGCGCGGGTGTCGGCCGGGTAGGGCGTACCGCAGAAGTGGCAGTGCGAGAAGGGCCGGTGGGCGGTCTGCTGGGCCTCGTCGGCGGTCGTCGCCTCGTCAGTGGTCATGGCCGGATGGTAGCCCGGTCGGCCGAGGGTGCCGCCGGGGGCCGCGGACCCTCAGCGGGAGCCCGCGTCGTCGGCCGTGCTGTCGGCCGCGTCGTCGTCGGCCGTGCCTTCGCGGGCGGGGCGGAGCAGCGCGGGGTGCAGCAGGCGGGCGTCGCCGGCGTGGTAGGTGCGGGCGCGGGGGCCGCCGCGGGCTCCGCCGCGCTCGGTGGTGGTGCCGGTGCTCTCGACGAAGCCGGGCACGGACAGCACCTTGCGGTGGAAGTTGCCGGGGTGGAGCTTCTCGTCCCAGACCGCCTCGTAGACGGCGCGGAGGTCGGGGATGGTGAAGTCGTACGGCAGGAAGGCGGTGGCCAGCGGGCTGTACTCGAGTTTGGCGCGCACCCGGTCGAGGCCGTCGGCGAGGATGCGGGCGTGGTCGAAGGCCAGCGTGAGCGGGCCGGGGCCGGTGCGCCCGTCGACGCCACCCCCGTGGGTGTCGGCGGGCACACCGGCCGTTCGGGACCGGCCGCAGGGCCGGAGGTCCAGGTCGGAGACGGGGTGCCAGGCGGCGGCCGCGGCGTCCGTTCCGGCCTGGGGGTCGGGCAGGTCTGGGGCGAAGGCGAGGTAGGCGACCGAGACGACGTGCATCCGCGGATCCCGCTCGGGGGTGCCGTAGGTGCCGAGCTGCTCCAGATGGAGGCGGCAGAGCCTGGTCTCGGCCTCGGAGGCGCTCTGCAGGCCCGTCTCCTCGGCGAGCTCGCGGGCGGCTGCCTCGTCCAGGCCCTCCTCGCCAGCGCGCAGGAAGCCGCCGGGCAGCGCCCAGCAGCCCTGGTAGGGCGGGGCACCGCGTTCGACGAGCAGGACGTGCAGGCCGCCGTGGCGCAAGGTCAGGGCGACCACGTCCACGGTGACGGCGACCGGGGTGTAGGCGCGCGGGTCGTACGCGGCGAGCCACTCCTCCTCGGCCCCGGGCCCGGTGGGGGGCGGCTGGTCGTCCGCTGCCATCGCCGGGCTCCTTTCCGTCGTCGCCGGTGCCACCGGGCCTGCCGTGCCGGTGCTGGATCGTCGTCCGAGGTCTGTTCCGGCCGTTGTGATCAGGCCGTTCTTCTCGGGCTGAGCACAACGTAGCGAGTGCGTTCCCCGGCGGCAAATGGTTTTCCTGCCCGGCGGGGGCCTCCGCCTCTAGGCTGTGACCAGGAACTCTGCCCGAGGAGGCCGCCATGCCCACTGCTCCCCCGCCGGACTTCGCCGCCGCGCTGGCCGCCGGTCCGCTGGTGCTCGACGGAGGGATGTCGAACCAGTTGGCGGCGGCCGGGCACGACCTCTCGGACGGGCTCTGGTCGGCGCGGCTGCTGGCGGACGACCCGCAGGCGGTGGTGGCGGCACACCGGGCGTACTTCGCGGCGGGCGCCGACGTCGCGATAACCGCGAGCTACCAGGCGAGTTTCGAGGGCTTCGCGCGCCGCGGGGTCGGCCGGGCGCAGGCCGCCCGGCTGCTGGCGAGCAGCGTGGAGCTGGCCCGGGAGGCGGCGCGCCCGGAGCCGGGCGGGCGGCGGCGCTGGGTGGCGGCCTCGGTGGGCCCGTACGGGGCGGTGCTGGCGGACGGCTCGGAGTACCGGGGCCGGTACGGGCTGGGCGTCGCGGAGCTGGCGGACTTCCACCGGCCGCGGCTGGAGGTGCTGGCGGCGGCCCGGCCGGACGTGCTGGCGCTGGAGACGGTGCCGGACGTGGACGAGGCGCGGGCGCTGCTGGGGCTGGTGCGCGGGCTGGGAGTGCCGGCCTGGCTGTCGTACAGCATCGAGGGCGACCGGACCAGGGCCGGACAGCCGCTGGCGGAGGCGTTCGCGCTGGCCGCCGACGTGGACGAGGTGGTCGCGGTGGGCGTCAACTGCTGCACGCCGCAGGACGCGGACCGGGCGGTGGCGGTGGCCGCCGAGGTGACCGGGAAGCCGGTGGTGGTCTATCCGAACAGCGGGGAGAGCTGGGACGCCGGCCGCCGGGGCTGGCGCGGCGAGCCGACCTTCCGCTCGGCCCGGGTGGGCGGCTGGCTCGCGGACGGCGCGCGGCTGGTGGGCGGCTGCTGCCGGGTCGGGACGAACGGGATCGCGGCGCTGGCGGCGGAGGTGACGGTGCTGCGGGCGCAGTGCGCGGAGGCGGTGGGCTGACCTCGCGGGCGGGGTGAGGCCCGGCGCGGGGCGGTGAGGACCGGCGCGGGATCGCGTGTGCACGCCCCGGCCCGGACCTGGGCGCACGGCAGGTGAACACGGGGTCGAGGGCGGGTTACCCGGGGGGAAGGTGCACGGAGTCGGGGCGGCCTGGCAGACTCGTCCCGTCACCACTGTGGTCGACAATGTCGACCGCCTGTCAGCGCGGAGGTTCCCATGCCCGGCCCGATCCAGTCGCTTTCCCGGGCCGCCGCGATCATGCGCCTGCTGGCCGGCGGCGAGCGCCGGCTCGGCCTGTCCGAGGTCTCGACGGCACTGGACCTGGCCAAGGGCACGGCGCACGGCATCCTGCGCACGCTGCAGCAGGAGGGGTTCGTCGAGCAGGACCCGGAGACCGGCAAGTACCAGCTGGGCGCCGAGCTGCTGCGGCTGGGCCAGAGCTACCTGGACGTGCACGAGCTGCGGGCGCGGGCGCTGGTGTGGGCGGACGACCTGGCCCGGGCGGCCGGGGAGACGGTCTACCTGGGCGTGCTGCACCAGCAGGGCGTGCTGATCGTGCACCACGTGTTCCGGCCGGACGACACCCGGCAAGTGCTGGAGGTGGGCTCCATGCAGCCGCTGCACAGCACCGCCCTGGGCAAGGTGCTGGTGTCCTACGACCCGGTCGCGCGCGGCGAGTTGGGCGACGGCCCGTACGAGTCGTACACCGTGCGCACGCTGACCGAGGCGGCCGACGTGGACGCCGAGTGCGCGCTGGTCCGGGAGCGCGGCTGGGCGGACTCGATCGAGGAGACCTGGGAGGGCGTGGCCTCGATCGGCGCGCTGATCCAGGACCGGCGGCGCAACCCGGTGGGCGCGGTCTGCATCAGCGGGGCGGTCGAGCGGGTCTGCGAGGACGGCTTCGTGAAGCCCTCGCTGGTGGCCTCGGTGCGCAGCGCGGCACGGGCGATCTCCCGCGACCTGGGTGCCGGGCGGTTCTGAGCACATCCACGGGCGGCTCGCGGAGGGCCGTCGATTCGTCACGCTGAGGCGCGGACGGGCGGAGGCCTGTCCGCGCCTCTGGCGTTTTGTCCTGTTTCGGGGCGCTCCGCTCGGTAACGTCGACGGACCTGTCGGGGTCAGGGTCACAGCTCCGTAACCCTGCCTTGACGCGGGGGCGACCTGGGGAGGAAGCTTCCGCATGACGGTCGACATTGTCGAACGATGGCCGGAGAGATCACTCCCACAGTGCGCTCACCCGCACAACGATCGACCGGCCGCCTGCCCCCACCCACCCTCCGGGCCATATGGACAAGGGAGTCTTTGTGTCCGCGTTCTCCAACGGCGACGTCTTCGTCGGCGAAACCCTCGGCACCGCCGCCCTGATACTTCTCGGCGGTGGCGTCTGCGCCGCCGTGACCCTCAAGAAGTCGAAGGCCGTCAACGCCGGCTGGCTGGCGATCACCTTCGGCTGGGGATTCGCGGTCCTCATCGCCGCCTACATGTCGGCCCCGAAGTCCGGTGCCCACCTCAACCCGGCCGTCACCATCGCCCTCGCGGTCAAGAGCGGCGAGTGGAGCCAGGTGCCGCTCTACCTCGGCTCCCAGCTGCTCGGCGCGATCATCGGCGCCGTCCTGGTCTGGGCCACCTACCTGGGCCAGTTCAACGCGAACAAGGAGCCCACCCTCGGCATCTTCTCGACCGGCCCCGAGATCCGGAACCCGGTCCAGAACGTGATCACCGAGGTCATCGGCACCTTCGTGCTCTGCTTCGCGATCCTCACCATCGGCACCAACAGCGGCCTCTCCCAGTCCGGCACCGGCACCCTGATGGTCGCCTTCACCGTCGTCGGCATCGGCCTCTCGCTGGGCGGCCCGACCGGCTACGCGATCAACCCGGCCCGTGACCTCGGCCCGCGCATCGCGCACGCCCTGCTGCCGATCCCGAACAAGGGCGGCTCCGACTGGTCGTACGCCTGGATCCCGGTCGTCGGCCCGATCCTGGGCGGACTCGCGGCCGGCGGCCTCTACAACGCCATCTTCTAAAGGACGGGTTCGACCCCGCCGCACACGGGGACTGACCGACCGACGCGTCAGGCCCACCCACCCCGTAACCCCCGAACCCGAGCCGAGGACCCTCCCCATGACCTCCACCGGTAACTACATCGCCGCGATCGACCAGGGCACCACCTCCAGCCGCTGCATCATCTTCGGCGCCGACGGCCGGATCGTCGCCGTCGACCAGCAGGAGCACCGGCAGATCTTCCCCCAGCCCGGCTACGTCGAGCACGACGCCGCCGAGATCTGGACCCGGGTGCAGTCGGTCGTCCGCGGCGCGCTGGAGAAGGCCGGCCTGACCAAGGACGACATCCGCGCGATCGGCATCACCAACCAGCGCGAGACCACCGTCCTGTGGGACAAGAACACCGGCGAGCCCGTGCACAACGCGCTGGTGTGGCAGGACACCCGCACCGAGGGCCTCTGCCGCGAGCTGGGCCGCAACGTCGGCCAGGACCGCTTCCGCCGCGAGACCGGCCTCCCGCTGGCCAGCTACTTCGCCGGCCCGAAGATCCGCTGGCTGCTGGACAACGTCGAGGGCCTGCGCGAGCGCGCCGAGGCCGGCGACATCCTGTTCGGCACCATGGACACCTGGGTGATCTGGAACCTCACCGGTGGTGTCGACGGCGGCAAGCACGTCACGGACGTCACCAACGCCAGCCGCACCATGCTGATGAACCTGCACACCCTGCAGTGGGACGACAAGATCGCCGAGTCGATGGGCGTCCCGATGTCCGTCCTGCCGGAGATCCGCTCCTCCGCCGAGGTGTACGGCGAGGCCGTCGGCGACCTGGCCGGCGTCCCGGTCGCCTCCGCGCTCGGCGACCAGCAGGCCGCGCTGTTCGGCCAGACCTGCTTCGACGAGGGCGAGGCCAAGTCCACCTACGGCACCGGCACCTTCCTCCTGCTGAACACCGGCGAGAAGATCGTCAACTCGTACCACGGCCTGCTGACCACCGTCGGCTACCGGATCGGCGACCAGGCCCCGGTGTACGCCCTGGAAGGCTCGATCGCCGTCACCGGCTCGCTCGTCCAGTGGCTGCGCGACCAGCTCGGCATCATCTCGACCGCCGCCGAGATCGAGACCCTCGCCAACACCGTCGAGGACAACGGCGGCGCCTACTTCGTCCCGGCCTTCTCCGGCCTGTTCGCCCCGTACTGGCGCTCCGACGCCCGCGGTGTGATCGCCGGTCTGACCCGGTACGTCACCAAGGGCCACCTGGCCCGGGCCGTCCTGGAGGCCACCGCCTGGCAGACCCGCGAGGTCGTCGACGCCATGCAGAAGGACTCCGGGGTCGAGCTCACCGCCCTCAAGGTCGACGGCGGCATGACCAGCAACAACCTGCTCATGCAGAACATCGCCGACGTCCTGGACGCCCCGGTCGAGCGGCCCTACGTGGCCGAGACCACCGCCCTCGGCGCCGCCTACGCGGCCGGACTCGCCGTCGGCTTCTGGAACGACCTCGACACCCTGCGGGCCAACTGGCACCGCGCCGCCGAGTGGACCCCGCGCATGGACGAGGCCACCCGGGAGCGTGAGTACAAGAAGTGGCTCAAGGCCGTGGAGCGCACCATGGGCTGGGTGGAGGAAGAAGAGAACAACTGACCGACAGCCGGTCGGGGCCCCGTGCCCCGACCGGCCGCCCGCCGTTCCGGCAGCGGGTGTCACCGCGTTTCACCGGCCCGCCGCACCGGGCCGACCGGCCTCTCCCGCAGAGGCCGCACCGCACACGAGAGGAGTAACGGCGCCGCCCGACCCGCGCGCCGTACACAACCACCATGGCAACCATCCCGACCCTGGGCGCCGAGCGCACCGCCGGCCACACCGCCTCCCGCGCCGAGACCCGCGAACTGCTCGGCAAGGCCACCTACGACCTGCTGGTGATCGGGGGCGGCATCCTCGGCACGGCCGTCGCCTGGACCGCGTCCCAGGCCGGCCTGAAGGTCGCCATGGTCGACGCCGGCGACTTCGCCGGTGCCACCTCCAGCGCCTCCTCCAAGCTCGTCCACGGCGGTCTGCGCTACCTGCAGACCGGCGCGGTCAAGCTGGTCGCGGAGAACCACAAGGAGCGCCGCGCGCTCTCCACCGACGTGGCCCCGCACCTGGTCAACCCGCTGACCTTCTTCGTGCCGGTCTACAAGGGCGGCCCGCACGGCGCCGCCAAGCTCGGCGCCGGCGTCTTCCTGTACTCGGCGCTGTCCGCCTTCCGCGACGGCATGGGCCGGGTCTCCACCGCCGCGCACGCCGCCCAGCAGGTGCCCGCGCTGCGCACCGAGGGCCTGCGCTCGGTGGCCGTCTACGGCGACCACCAGATGAACGACTCGCGCGTCGCCGTGATGACCGTGCGCGCCGCCGTCGACGCCGGCGCCGTGGTGCTCAACCACGCCGAGGTCACCGGCCTGCGCTTCACCGGCGGCCGGGTCACCGGCGCCGAGCTGCGCGACCGCCTGGACGGCAGCGAGTTCGGCATCGACGCCCGCCTGGTGCTGAACGCCACCGGCCCGTGGGTGGACCACCTGCGCAAGATGGAGGACGCGGGCGCCGCGCCGTCGATCCGCCTCTCCAAGGGCGCCCACGTGGTCGTCAAGCGCCGGGCGCCGTGGCGCGCCGCGCTGACCATCCCGATCGACAAGTACCGCGTCTCCTTCGCCATCCCGTGGGAGGACCACGTCCTGCTCGGCACCACCGACGAGGAGTACACCGGCGACCCGAAGGACGTCCGGGCCACCGAGGCGGACATCGACCAGATCATGGGCGAGGCCGCGCACGCGATCCGTGACGAGCACCTCGACCGCGACCTGGTCACCTACTCCTTCGCCGGCCTGCGGGTGCTCCCGGGCGGCCCGGGCGACACCGCCGCCGCCAAGCGCGAGACGGTCGTCACCGAGGGCCGCGGCGGCATGCTGTCGGTCTCCGGCGGCAAGTGGACCACCTACCGGCACATCGGCCGCACCGTGCTGGAGAAGCTGGCCCACGTGCCCGGCACCAGCCTCGGCGAGGACATGTCCCCGATCGCCCCGACCGTCCCGCTGCCGGGCGTCGGCGCGCCGAACGCGGTGGCGCACCGCCTGCTGATCGACCGCGACCCGGGCTCGCGGATGGAGCCGCTGGTGGCCAAGCACCTGGCCAGCCACTACGGCACCCTGTCCTTCGACATCGCCCGCATGATCGACGAGAACCCGGAGCTCGGCCGGCCGATCCACGAGGACGGTCCGGACGTCTGGGCGCAGGTCGCGTACGCGGCGGACAACGAGTGGGCGTACACCACGGACGACGTGCTGCGCCGCCGCACCACCATGACGGTGCGCGGTCTGGACACGCCGGAGATCCGGGCCGAGGTCGAGGCCTTCCTCGCGAAGCGCGGCACCAAGTAGGCACGGCCGGGCGAAGCGCGGTAGCGCGCGGGTCCTCCGCGGCGGGCGGGCGTTCGGGGTCTTCCCCGGGCGCCCGCCCGCCGTTTCGCCGTACGGCCGTTCGGCTGTGCGGCCGTTTGGCTGTGCGGCCGTTTGGCTGTGCGGCCGTTTCGCCGTACGGCCGTTTCGCCGTACGGCCGTTTGGCTGTGCGGCCGGGCCGTCAGACCGGGACGCCGGCCTTGACCACCCGCTTCGGGTGGAGGTCGGACCGGGTGAGGACGGTGAGGTCGGCGAGCGGGTCGCCGTCGAGCACCAGCAGGTCCGCGTGGGCGCCCGGGGCGAGGGTGCCGATCTCCCCCGCCATGCCGAGCAGCCGGGCCGCCGTGGTGGTCGCCGAGCGCAGCACGTCCGCGACCGGCTGGACCCGGGCGCGCAGCGTGAACTCCTCCAGCTGGGCCGGGTGCAGCGGGCCGAGCAGGTCACTGCCGTAGACCAGGTCGACGCCCGCGCGGTGGGCGCGTTCCAAGGCCTCCAGGCCCCGGTCGCGGACCTCGGCGAGCTTGCCCAGCGAGGCGGCCGGCAGGCCGGAGGCGGCACCGAGCCTGGCGGTCTCCTCGTAGGCGACCAGGGTGGGCACCAGGAAGGCGTCCTTCTCCAGCAGCAGGGCGATCGTGCCGTCGTCCAGCAGGTTGCCGTGCTCGACGCAGCGCACACCGGCCCGCAGGGCGCGGTCGATCGCGCGCGGGTGGTAGGCGTGCACGGTGACGTAGCGGTTGTGGTTCTCGGCCTCCTCGACGACCGCGCGGATCTCCTCCTCGCTGTACTGGACGGCGCCGATCTCGTCGTGCGGGGAGGCGACGCCGCCGGAGAGCAGCACCTTGAGGTGGTGGGCGCCCTTGCGGAACTCGTCCCGGGCGGCGGTGCGCACCGCGTCCACGCCGTCGGCGATCCGGGCGAAGTTCGGGCGGGACTCGCAGCAGGGCAGCACGTCCTCGCCGAGCGGGCGCAGGTCGCCGTGGCCGCCGGTCTGGGACAGCGCCTTGCCGCCGTGCAGCAGCCGCGGGCCGGGTACCAGGCCCTCGTCCAGGGCCCGGGCCATCCCGTGGTCGGCGCCCCCGACGTCGCGGACGGTGGTGAAGCCGCGGCGCAGCATCCGCTCGGCCTCGGCGAGGGCGCGCACGGTGGCGTAGCCGGCAGTCCAGTTCGCGAAGTCGGGCAGGTCGAGCGAGGTGATCAGCAGGTGGACGTGGGCGTCGATCAGGCCGGGCAGCACGGTGCCGCCGGCCGCGTCGAGGACCCGGACGTCCTCGCCGGCGGCGGGCGGGCGGCCGGTGCCGGTGGCGGCGATCCGGCCGTCGGCGGCCTCCAGCCAGCCGAGGTCGGTGCGGGTGCCGTCCTCGGGGTGGAGCAGGTGGGCGTTGGTGATCAGCAGTCGACTCACGGAGCGGCTCCTCGTTCAGTACGGCTCGTATTGAATACGACTCGTACTGAATACACCATGTATCGTTCTCCCGTGAACCCGCCCCCCGCCGACACCGCCCCCCGACCACCCAGACGCCGCATCCACACCCGGGCCCGGCTGCTGGCCGCGGCGAGCGAGCTGTTCCTCTCCGTCGGCTTCGCCCGGACGAGCATCGAGGACGTCTGCGCCGCCGCCGGCTACACCCGCGGCGCCTTCTACTCGAACTTCGGCAGCAAGGAGGACCTGCTGCTGGCCCTCTTCGACGACCAGGCGGGGCAGCGACTGGCCGAGCTCGCGGAGCTGGCCGCCGCCTGCGAGTCGCTGGCGCCGCGGGAGCGGGCCCGGCGGTTGGTGGAGGCGCTGCTGCGGGTCGAGCCGGCGGAGACCGGGTGGATCCTGCTGTTCCTGGAGTTCCGGCTGGTCGCGGCCCGGAGCCCGGCGCTGGCCGAGCAGGTCGCCGCGCACGACCGGGCGGTCGCGGCCGCGCTGGCCGGGGTCCTGGAGCGGAACCTGCCGGAGCTGGTGCCCCCGGGCGCGAGCGCCGGGCAGGCCGCGACGGTGGTCCTGGCGGCGCGCGAGGGGGTGCTGGCCCGGACGGCGGCGGGCGGCGCGGCCGCGGAGGAGCTGCTGGCGGCGACGGCGGCGGTGCTGTCGGGGCTGTCGCGGCGCTGACCCGACTCCTGGCACGGCCGGGAGGCCGGAAACGCCGAGGGGCGGCACCCGTACGGTCACGGGTGCCGCCCCTCGGCGGTGCTGCTTCGCGCGCTAGATGATCAGGCTGAGCGGCATGATCAGGGCGATGGCGACCACCGAGATCACCGTCTCCATCACCGACCAGGACTTCAGCGTCTGCCCGACGCTCATCCCGAAGTACTCCTTCACCAGCCAGAAGCCGGCGTCGTTGACGTGCGAGAGGAACAGCGAACCGGCGCCGATCGCGAGCACCAGCAGGGCCGCGTGGGTCGAGGACATGTTCGCGGCGAGCGGGGAGACGATGCCGGCCGCGGTGATCGTGGCGACCGTCGCCGAGCCGGTGGCCAGGCGGATCAGCACGGCGATCAGCCAGCCGAGCAGCAGCGCGGAGATGTGCCACTTGCCGGACCACTCGCTGACCGCGTTGCCGACGCCCACGTCGATCAGGGTCTGCTTGAAGCCGCCGCCCGCGCCGACGATGAACACGATGCCGGCGATCGGGCCGAGCGACTTGCCGACGGTGTCGGAGACCCGGGCCCTGTCGAAGCCGGCCGCCTTGCCGAGCGTCACCATGCCGAGCAGGGTCGCGGCGAGCAGCGCGATCAGCGGGGAGCCGATGAAGTCGAACACCCGCTGGCCCAGCGCCTTCGGGTTGTCGATCACCACGTCGGCCAGCGCCTTGCCGAGCATCAGCACGACGGGCAGCAGGATGGTGGCCAGCACCGCGGCGAAGGAGGGGGTGCGGTCGTGCTTGGCCGTCTCCTCGGGGGCGGTGGCCGCCGGGATCTCCAGCGGGCCGACCCAGCGCTCGGCCACCCGGGCGAACAGCGGACCGGCGATGACCAGGGTCGGGACGGCGATCAGCAGGCCGAGCGCCAGGGTGATGCCGAGGTCGGCCTTCAGCGCGTCGACGGCGACCAGCGGGCCCGGGTGCGGGGGCACCAGGCCGTGCAGCACCGACAGGCCGGCCAGGGCCGGGATGCCGACCCGCATCAGCGGCACGTTGCCGCGGCGGGCGACCAGCAGCACGATCGGGATCAGCAGGACGACGCCGACCTCGAAGAACAGCGGCAGGCCGAGCACGGCCGCGATCAGCGCCATCGCCCAGGGCAGCGCCTTGTTGCCGGTGCGGGAGAGCACGGTGTCGGCGATGATGTTGGCGCCGCCGGAGTCGGCGAGCAGCTTGCCGAGCATCGCGCCGAGGCCGATCAGCAGGCCGACGCTGGCGACGGTGGAGCCGAAGCCCGTCGAGAAACTGCTGAGCAGCTTGTCGAAGGGGGCGCCCGCGACGGCGGCCAGCAGACCGGAGCCGAGCGTGAGGGCGAGGAACGGGTGCAGCTTCAGCTTGGTGATCAGTACGACGATCGCACCGATGCTGAGCAGCACCGCGATCAGCAGCTGGGAGTCGCTGCTGGTGTGCGGCAGGGCCGGTGGGGCGGCCGCCAGCAGAGTGGGGGCAATGCTCACGCGAGGTCTCCATTGACGGGCCGCAGCAGCGCCACGGCCATCTCGACGAGTTCTTCGGGGGACGGGCCCACGTCCAGGGCGGCGCCGCGCTCGTCCGCACCCAGGGGCTCCAAGGTGGCGTACTGGGAGTCGAGCAGCGACGTCGGCATGAAGTGGCCGGTGCGGTGGGAGAGCCGGTCCTCGACCAGCTCGTGACCACCGCTGAGGTGCAGGAAGAAGGCACCCGGGGCGTCCGCGCGCAGGATGTCGCGGTAGCGGTGCTTCAGCGCCGAGCAGGTCACCACGCCGCCGGTACCGGCCTCGGCCCGCTCCTTGAGCCAGGCGCCGATGGCGCGCAGCCAGGGCGCGCGGTCCTCGTCGTCCAGCGGGATGCCGGCCGACATCTTGGCGATGTTGGCCGCCGGGTGGAAGTCGTCCGCCTCGGCGAAGGGGAGGGCGAGGCGGTCTGCCAGCAGGCGGGCCAGGGTGGTCTTGCCGACGCCCGAGACGCCCATCACCACGATGGTGAGGGGGGACTGCGGGAAGTCGTGGTTCTCGACGCTGAGAGCCATGGGGTGGTGCTCCTTCGTTGCCTGGCCGCCACTATCGCCTCAAAGATATGACGTATTCAAGTGGCGGAAACCAAATCGTCATACTTTTGCGGTGTGGTCTGGGTCGCAGGACGCACGACCCGGACCACGGGGGCGGCACGACCCGGACCGCGGGGCGGCACGACCACCGCCACAGGGCGACGTGAACGCGCGCGGGGCGGGCGTCTACCCTGGGCGGATGGAGATCCAGGGGCTGCCCGGGCGGCTGCTTGACGAGCTCGGACCGGCGATCGCGTCGGGGGAGGTCCCCGAGGGGGCCGTGCTGCGCGGCGAGGAGCTGGAGCACCGGTTCGGGGTCTCCCGGACGGTGGTCCGGGAGGCGGTGCGGATCCTGGAGGGGATGCGCATGGTGGCGTCCCGGCGACGGGTCGGGATCACCGTGCAGCCGAAGTCGGTCTGGGACGTCTTCGACCCGATGGTGATCCGCTGGCGCCTGGCCGGCTCGGACCGGCCTGCCCAGCTGCGCTCGCTCGGCTCCCTGCGGGTGGCCGTCGAACCGGCCGCGGCCGCGCTCGCCGCCACCCACGCGAGCGACGACGACCGGCGTGAACTCAGTTCACTGGCCGTGGATCTGACGGTCACCGCGCGGGCCGCCGACCTGGCCACCTTCCTCGAACACGACATCGCCTTCCACTCCCTGGTGCTGCGCGCCTCCGGCAACGAGATGTTCGCCCACCTCGGGGACACCGTCGCGGCGGTGCTCACCGGCCGGACCGAGTACCATCTGATGCCCGATCAGCCGGAGTCGTACGCGATCCGGCTGCACCGCGAGGTCGCGGAGGCGATCTGCGCCAAGGACGCCGGCCACGCCGAGCGGGCGATGCGGACGATCGTCAGCGGCGCGCTGGAGGAGCTCAACGCCCAGCTGGACTGAACCGGGGCGCCGGAGGCGCCTGCCAGGCCTGCCGGGACGGCAATGACGGGCCGGATGGCACGGTTTGGCGGCAGTTCGGCGGTTATGGAGGCATAGTCCTGGTTCGGCGGGGCAGAGTGAGCCGAGGGGGCGCGTTTCGTGTGCGCCCGTTCCGTATGCTTCACCGAACACGCGCCACGCGCCTGGGGGTCGCTCGATGTCCGTGCCACGCCGCCGCCGTCGCCGCCTACCCGACGAGGTACGCGCCGCCGCAGTCCGGGCGGTGCTCTGCCTGTCCTTCACCCTGGTCGGCGTCGTGGTGGCGACGCTGGCCTCGTACGCGGACAGTTGGCTGCTGACGCCCGCGCTGCTGGCGATGGGGCTGGGGGTGTTCGGCACCATGTGGTGCCTGGTGGAGATCCTGATCTCCCGCCAGGTCGCGGCCCAGCGGATGCAGTCGCCGGGCTCCGCGCACCCGATGGCGGGCAGCCGGGCGCCCTCCGAGCCGCTGGCCGCGCGGCCGTTCCCCCGGCCCGGCTCGTCCTCGGTGTACCGGCAGCCGTACGAGTCGCCGCAGCCGCAACCGCAGCCGTACGGGCCGGGGCGGCAGCAGCCGCAGCCGTACGGGTCGGGGCAGCCGCCGTACGGGAACCAGCAGCCGCCCCGACCGCCGTACCAGCAGCCCTACCAACCGCCGCGACAGCCACCGCAGCAGCCGCCGCGCCAGGCCCGGGTGCAGCCCAACCACCCGTAGCACCAGGCCGATCGGTCAGTCCCGGAGCGGCAGCGCCCGGTAGTGGGTGGTGAGCCGGCGGTCCTCGTCCAGGACGTGGAAGGCCAGCATCGGCGGGTGGTCGAAGGAGATGCCGGGCCCGCCCTCGAAGGGCAGCGTGACGGTGGAGACCACGCCGGGCGCGATCAGCAGCGGCAGGCCGGCGAAGGCGGTGGCCGCGGAGGTGTGCGCGTGGCCGCAGAACAGGGCGGCCACCCGGGGGTGGCGGCGCAGCACCCGCTCCAGCCGCTCCTCGCCGAACTGGCGGATCGGGTCGACGTACGGCAGGTGCAGTTCCACGGGCGGGTGGTGGAAGGCCACCAGGGCGGGCAACTCGGTGCGGCCGGAGGCGAGTTCGGCGTCCAGCCAGTCCAGCGTCGGCTCGTCCAGCAGGCCGTCGTGCTGCCCGGGTATCGAGGAGTCGAGCATCAGCACGTCGGCGCCCGGCAGTCGGTGCAGCCGGTTGACCGGCCCCTCCCCCGGCGCCTCGCCGAGCAGCACCTCCCGGTACGGCGACCTGGAGTCGTGGTTGCCCGGACAGGTGAACACCGGGTGCCGGGAGACCAGGACCTCGGCGACCTGCCGGTACTCCTCCGGCAGGCCCTGGTCGGCGAGGTCGCCGGTGACCAGCACCGCGTCCAGCGGGCCGGGCAGGGCGTCGAGGTACGCCATCACCTGCTCGGCCCGCCGGCGGGCACGCTTGCCGTCGTCCCGGCCGTGGTCCTGGCCGAGGTGGATGTCACTGAGGTGCGCGATCGTCAGCATGGCGATCACGCTAGCCAGTTCACGGCTGGGCGGGAACCTCCGCGGGGCGCTTGAACATCCGGGTGGCGGTGATCTCGCCGTGGATGGTCGGGCCGTCCGGGTCCGGCGCGGCGGGCAGGCCCGGGCGCAGGTGCTCCTCGACCGAGATGTACTTGAGGCCGGCCCGCAGGTCGGCGTCGTTGCGCAGGCGGATCACCAGCGGGAACTCGGCGAGCGCGGTGGTGTCGAACAGGCCGGTGGTGTAGATCAGCTGGACGCCGAGCGCGTCGGCCACGGCCCGCTGGAGCTCCAGCAGGTAGGTGGCGTTGGCGCGGCCGATCGGGTTGTCCAGGAACAGCGTGCCGGCGTGCCGCAGTTGGGACTGGCCGCGGTCGTTGGCGCGCAGCGCGGCCATCGTGCAGTACAGCGCGATGGCGGCGGTGAGCAGCTGGCCGCCGGAGAAGACGTCGGACATCTGGCCGACGCTGACCCGCTCGGCGCGCAGCACCGCGTCGGGCTTGAGGATCTCGACGCTGACGCCCTTGGGGCCGATCGCGGCGGCGACCCCGCGCAGCAGCAGGGACATGCCGTCGCGGCGCAGGTCGCTGTTCTTCCTGACGGCGGCGCGGGTGGCCTCGTCGATGACCTCGCCCAGGCGCTCGACCAGGGTGGCGTGGTCCGGGTCCTCGAAGCGGATCCGGAGGAACTCCTGGCCGGACCACTCCCCCAGGCCCTCGGGCAGCCGGGAGAGCCGCTGGGCGGCGCGCAGGGTGGTGAGCGAGGACTCGACCAGGCCGCGCAGCCGGTCCACGATCGAGCCGCGGTTCTTCTCCAGCTGGGCGAGCTCGTCGGTGAGCACCCGCAGCCGGGGCGCGAAGGCGGTGGCCCAGGCGGCGGCGTGCTCGGGCAGCGCGGAGGCGGGCAGTTCGCGGATCTGCTGGCGGGCGGGGGTGCGGACGGCCTCGTAGCGGGCCGCGTTGGCGTGCCGGACCAGGGCGTCGGCGGTGTCGCGGACGGCGAGTTCGGAGGAGGACAGTTCGCCGGCGGCGGTGCGCAGGGCGCGGCGGGCCTCGGTGGCGCCGGTGCGGGCCTCGGTCAGCGAGCCCAGGTACGGCTCGACCGGGTCGTCCGGGTCCTCCTGGTGGTCGCGCAGGCCGTCGCGGAGCTGGCCGGCCAGCTCGTCGAAGTCGGCGGCGGAGGCCTGGGCGGTGTCGAAGGTCCGCTGGAGGTCGGCGTGGGCGGTGCGGGCGGCGTCCAGGGCCTCGCGGCGCTCGGCCAGGCGGCTGGTGGCGGTGCGCAGCAGGGCCTGGGCGTGCTCCGGATCGGTGGGGACGAGGTCCTCGGGCAGCTCGGTGTGCGCCTCGCCGTCGGCGGGGGCGGAGCGCTCGGCCTCGCCGCGCAGCCGGCCGAGCTGCTCGCTGGCGGTGGCGGAGCGGGCCTCGATGGTGGCGACCAGTTCCTCGGCGCGGGCGGCGGCGGCCTGGCGGGCCGGGCCGTCGGCACCGTCGGGGCTGCCGAGGAGTTCCTCGGCACGGATGCGCACCTTGTTGGTGAGGCGGTCGAGTTCGGTCGCGGCGGCGGCCTCGTCGCCCTCGGCGCGGGCCTGTTCGGCGCGCAGGTCGGCGCCGACGCCGACCTTCTCGTACAGCTGGGAGGCGGCGCGGTAGGCCTCGCGCAGGGCGGGCAGCGCGGCGGGGGCGGCCTCGGCGGGCTCGTCGGCCTGCTCGGCGGCGGGGATCTCGGCGCGTTCGGCGCGCAGCGCGCGGGCCGTCCGGCGGGCGTCGTCGGCGGCGCGCTGGGCGGCGCGACGGTCCTCGTCGCAGGTGCGGGCGCGTTCGGCGCACAGCGCCTGGCGGCGGTCGCACTCGGCGGCGTCCTCGGCGAGTTCGCGCTGGCGGCGGGCCCAGTTGGCGCGCTCGCGCAGCCGGAAGGCGAGGCCGGAGAGGGCGTCGGCGCGGCGGCGGGCGCGCTGGGCGGCCTCGCGGTGCTCCTCGTGGGCGGAGGCGGCCGCGGCGTGGTCGGTCTCGGCCTCGTCGTGGTCGGCGCGCAGGGTGGCCAGGGCGGCGGCGGCCTGCTCGGCGTGCTCGCGGGCGGCCTCGGCGGCGGTGGCGAGTTCGGCGAGGGTGCCGGGCGGGCAGCTGGCGTGCCAGGAGGCGAGGCGGGCGGCGAGGGCGCGGTCGGCGCCGAGGCGGCCGGCCAGTTCGCGGATGTGCTCCTCGCGGGCGCTCGCCCGGGCGCGCAGTTCGCGGCGCTCGCCGTCGGCGGCGGACTCGTCGTGCATGGCCGGGTTCGGCGGCACGAGGAAGAAGGCGGGCTCGTCGGTGATCGGGGCGATCAGCGAGGCGGCGGCGCCGACGGCGACGGTGGAGCGCGGCAGCAGGGCGGCGGCCTGCAGGGCCTCGCGGGCGCGCTCCAGCGAGGACGGGTCGGTGACGACGACGCCGTCGACCAGTTCGGGGCGGGCGGCGAGGATCGCCTCGTGGTCGGCCGGGTCGACGGACTGGGCGAGGTAGCGCCAGCCGGGCAGGGCCGGGATGCCGTGCTCGGCGAGGTACTCGACGGTGGCGAGCACGTCCGGGCCGGGCGGCAGCAGGCCGCCGTCGCCGAGGGCGGCGAGGATGCGGGAGTCGTCGGCGGCCGCCGTGCGGAGGTCGAACAGGGTGCGTTCGGCGGTGGCGATGGACTCGTCGAGGAGTTCGCGCAGGTACTCGGCGTTGCGGTCGAGCAGGGCGGGGGTGAGGAAGCCGGCGTCCTCCTCGGCGCCCTCCTGGTACGGGGTCAGGGAGAGCAGGTCGGCGAGGCGCTGTTCGGTGGCGAGCAGCGCGGCGGTGCGCTGCTCGGCGGCGAGGGACCGGGCGGCGTCCTTGCGCGCGTCGCCGGCCCGCTCGGCGGCGAGTTCGGCGCGCGAGGTGGCGGCGGCGGCCTCGCGCAGCCGGGCGGCGGCGGACTCGGCGGCGGTACGGGCCTGGGCGAGCGCGGCGGAGGCGGCCTTCTCGACGTCGGCGGCGTACAGGGCGGCGCGGGCCGGGTCCACGTCGCCGTCGGCGTCGATGAAGCCGGCCGCGACGGCGGCCTCGGTCTCCTGCTCGACCTCGGCGAGGCGCTGGCGCAGGTGGTCGGCCTCGCTGCGGGCCTTCTGGGCGGCGGTGGCGGCCTCGGTGGCGTCGGTCTGGGCCTTGCCGCCGTCCTGCTGGAGTTCGCCGGCGCGCTCCTCCTCGGTGTCGGCGCGGGACTCGGCGGCCGCGGCGGCGGCCTCCAGGGCGCGGGCCAGGGCGGTCGCGGCGCGGGCGCGGGCGGCGAGCGCGGGGGCGGCGTCCAGCTCGGCCTCGCGGATGGCGGCGGCGACCCGGGCGACCCGGTCGGCGGCGGCGCGCTGGCGCAGCACCGCCTCGGCGGCCTGCCAGGCGGAGTGCAGGGTGCGGGCGTCGATGAGTTCGCGGCGCAGCGCGGCGGCCTCGGCGGTGGCCGCGGTGAGGCTCAGGGTGGCGTGCCGGTGGGTGAGTTCGTCGGTGATCAGGCTGTGCCGGGTGCGGTCGGCCTCGGCGGCGGTGACGGCGCTCGCGGCGGCGGCGACCTCGATGGCGAGGTCCTGGGCGCGGTCGCGTTCGGCGGTGGCGCGGGAGGCGAGGGCGTGGGCGAGGCGGCGGGTGCGGCGCTCGGCGGTGCGGTGGGCCTCGCGGACGGTCTCGCGGGCGGTGGTGGCCTCGGCGATGCGCTCCAGGAGGTCCAGCGAGCCGGCGGTGAAGTCGCGTTCGGCGGTGAGTTCGGCGCGGCGGCCGAGCTTGGCGGCGAAGCCGTGCACGAGGTCGGCGAGGCCGTCGGTGTCCCGGGTGTCGGTGACGGCGCGCAGCAGGAGGTCGGTGAAGTCGCTGTCGTGCTTGACCGCGAAGAGGCCGGCCGCCTCGCCCTCGTCGGCGTTCATCTCGCGCTGGTAGCGGAAGAGTTCGGGGTCGAGGCCGAG
The DNA here is from genome assembly GCF_053597855.1 of Kitasatospora sp. NPDC001225. Lineage (NCBI taxonomy): Bacteria > Bacillati > Actinomycetota > Actinomycetes > Kitasatosporales > Streptomycetaceae > Kitasatospora > Kitasatospora sp. NPDC001225. The sequence goes on along the minus strand of NZ_JBSFJC010000023.1, from coordinate 60,856 downwards.
TTCGCCGAGGTGCTCGGTCCAGCGGTCGTGGCCGTCCTCGAAGACCAGGTCGAGGTGCGGGTGGGCCTTGCCGGCCTCGGTGAGGGCGTCGCGGAAGCCCTTCATGGTGCGGCGGCGGCCGCGGGCCTTCTGGTCGCCGGCCAGGCTGACCCGTTCGGCGACCGGCAGCGAGTCGAGGGTCAGGCCGGGGCCGGGGCGGAAGGAGTACCAGGTCTCGGCGAACTTGCGCGGGTCGGAGGAGACCTGGCGGCCGCGCCACTCGCTGACCTTGCCGACCACGATCGGCTCGCCGGTGACGGTGTGCTGCCACTCCAGGGCGACGTGGCCGCAGTCGTCGGCGAGCAGGAACTTGCGCAGCACGCCGGAGCTGGCGCCGCCGAGGGTGTTGCGGTGGCCGGGGAGCATGACCGAGAAGATCAGCTTGAGCAGGACGGACTTGCCGCCGCCGTTCTCCAGGAAGAGCACGCCGGCCGGGGCGGGGCGGCGGACCGGGCCGTCGGGTTCCTCGCCGAACAGGCCGATCTGCTGCGGGGCCGGGTCGGCGACCGGCTCGCCGACGCCGCGCAGGTCGAGCACCGTGTCGGCGTAGCGGGCGCCGGCCGGTCCGATCGAGTAGAGGCGGACCCGGTTGAGCTCGTACATGTGCGGCTGTTCTCCGTGGCTTGCGTGGCGTGAGGGATGGGCGGCGGGCCGGATCGGGGCGGGTGGGCCGGGGCCGGCGCGGTGGGCCCGGAGCGGGTGGGCTCCGGGCGCCGGGGCTCAGAGGGAGTGGAACGGCAGCCCCGCGTCGGCGACCAGTTCGTCGCCGGTGTCCGGCGGCAGCAGGCTGGCGGTGCCGTCGGAGACCGGGACGATGCCGAGGTCGAGCAGTTCGGCCATGGCCGCGCTGCCCGCCAGGTCGCGCACCTGGAGCTGGTAGCGGGCGGTGGTGCGGTAGGTACCGCCGGAGTCGTCCGAGACCTTCTGGAGGAAGCCGGAGTCGACCAGGAACAGCACGGCCTTGGCGACGATGCCGATGGTGGAGCCGGAGAGCCGGCGGGCGTCCTTGGTGGCGCCGGTGGCGGTGCGCCGGGCCCAGACCCGCCAGGCGGCCTCCAGGCCGGGGGCGTCGGAGGCCGGGTCGGTGTTGGCGCCGTCCGCGTCGGCCTGCTCCTCCAGGCGGCGGCAGGCCTGGCGGACGAAGGAGTCGACGCCGTTGACGGTGATCCGGCCGAGGTAGCCGTCGTCGGCGAGGTCCTCGGGGCGCGGGAAGGCCATCGCGGCGACGGCCAGGTGGGCGAGGCCGTGCAGGAAGCGGTCGGTGGACTCGGAGGCGGCGCGGCGCGAGTAGTCGCCCATCCGGACGGCGAACAGCGAGTCCTCGGCGGCGGCCACGGCCATGCCGGCCCGCGGGGAGACCTCCAGGACGACCAGGCCCATGCCGGTCGCGATGGCGTCGGCGAGCCGGGCGAACGGCGGGTCCTCGCGGTGGCGGCGCACCAGGTCGGCGTACTCGGCGTCGCGGGCGGGCAGCAGCTTGGCCTGGAGGCCGAAGGAGACCAGTCGGGCGGCGTCCGCGACGTCGGCCGGCGTGATCGGCGCGGGGGCCGCGGGTTCGGTCTCGGCCGCCCAGGACGTGTCGTGGTGGGTCGTCACGGGCGGTGCTCCTCGGGGGTGGCGCGGTGGTTACTGTTCGTCATGGTTGGTCCCGGCGGGGTTGGTCCCGGCAACGTGTGCTCCCGGCCGGTCAGCCGGCGTCCTTGCGGTCGGCGGCCATGCCGACCGCGTCGAGCAGGGCGCTGCCGACGATCAGGTCGGCGCCGCCGAACTCCCGGTCGCGCAGCGGGGTGCCGTCGTCCACGGCGAACAGCAGCCGCTCCTCGCCCTGGCGGTAGGCGGTGCCGACCGGCGGGCTGGCCGCGTGCACGGCGAGCAGGGCGACCAGGTACGGCAGGTCCGGGTCCTGCTTGCGGGCGTCGGCGAGCAGGCCGGAGAGCCGGCGGGGGGCGTCCGGGGGCAGGTCGAGCAGGAGCATCGCGGACTCCAGCTGGGCCTCGGAGAACCGGCTGTCGTCCGGGGTGGCGACGAGGTCCGGGTCGGGCAGCTCGGCGCCGAGGTGCTCGCGCTCGACCGGCGGGGTGAGCAGCAGGTCGACCAGGTCGGCGACCCGCACCGAGACCGGGGTTCGCAGACCGGCGCCGCGGGCGAAGAACGCGCCGGTGGGGCGAACGGCCTGCTCTATCGGCAGCCGCAGCACGGGGGCGAGCAGCTGCCCGTAGAGGTCGATGCCGCTGCGGGCGCCGGGGGCGGCGAAGGCCTGGCGGTCCTGCTCGGCGCGGAACAGCGGGCCGGCCTCCAGCAGGCGGGTCTGGAGCTGGGTGTGGCGGCGGATGCAGTCCTTGACGATGTCGACCAGCTCGGCGGCGCGGCGCTTGTGCTCGGGGTCCTCGGCCTCGTCGCGGGCCTTGCGGATGTTGGTGAGAATCGCGTTCTCGTGCCGGTAGCGGTCCGCGATGTGGTCCAGCGCCTCCTCGATGAGATCGGGGACGGCGCGCATCCAGTCCACCGCCCGGACGTTGCGGCGGGTGGCGTCCAGGGCGCGGCGCAGCGTCTCGGCGTACTGGACGGTGCGGTAGCGGGCCTGCTCGGCGGCGAGCTGGGCGTCGGCCAGGCGGCCGCGGCGGATCAGCACCTCCAGCTTGACCTCGGCGGCGATCTGGGCCGAGGTGACGTCGGTGTCGAGCGCGCCGACCAGGACGTTGACCGCCTCGTCGGTGGTGCGCAGGTAGACGCCGCCGTCGGGGCCGGGGACCTCCTCGATCAGCTTGAAGTCGTAGTCGCGGCGGACGTACTCGCCGTCCGCGCCGAAGGTGCCGTAGACGGCGCGGAAGCCGCGGTCCACGCTGCCGACGTTGATCAGCGACTCCAGCACCCAGCGGGCGACCCGCTCGTGCTCGACGGCGGGACGGCCGACGGCCTGGGCGGCGACCCGGGGCAGCAGCCGGGCGAGCACTATCTCGCGGTCGGCCCCGGTGTCGAAGTCCATGTGCAGGGTGACCAGGTCGATCGCGGCGAGGCCGACCTCGGCCATCGCGTAGCCGCCGTACTCGCCGGCCAGGTTGACCTTGCGGTTGTCCAGGTCGTGCAGCGGGGCGGTGCAGGCCAGCGCCTTGAGCCGGCGGGCCAGGCCCTCGTCGGCGGCGGGGCCGGGCGCGGGGCGCGCGGCGGCCGGGCCGGCCGGGGGTCGGAGGCCGGGCTCGATGGGCGGGTCTGCGATGGCGGTCACGGTGGACAAGATTAGAGGTTCGCACCGAGTTCGACCGAAACGGACCTTGCGGGCGGGCGGAGCGGCAGGTGGGCGGCGGTTCGGGTGACGGATTCGGAACGTGGTTTCGACGGGATTCCGCCATTCCCGAACCGGTATTCGAGAAAACCGTGAGGGTCGCGCACCGGTTCGGTGATGATCGACCCATGATCACCCGACTGGCCAAAGCGGGCCTCGCCGCCGCGCTGTCCGTGACCACCCTCACCACCGGCGCCGTCCTCGCCACCGGTGCCACCGCCGAGGCCGCGACCCCGGCGGTCCCGACCTCCGCCCAGCACGTGACCGTCTCGCAGAGCGGGAACTACCCCGGCGGGTTCTTCACCACCGGAAACATGTCGGTGTCCTGGACCGTCGCCGGCACCACGGACCTGACCGGGCCGACCCACATCACCCTCGACCTGCCGCCCGGCGTCACCACCGACGGTGCGATGTTCTTCCCCGCACCGGCGGACTACACCTTCACCACCGCCCTCTCCCCCGACCACCGCCACCTGGAGGCCGTGTTCACCGGCACCCGGCCGGTCGGGAGCTACAACTTCATGAAGCTCAACCTGGCCACCACGCCCGGCGTGCCGATCGTCGGCGCGATCACCGCGACGGTCTCCAACCCGAACGACGCCGACCCGACCGGGCACGTCTCCGGCTACGACCTCGGCAGCAAGAGCTCCCTGCCGGCGACCGTCCAGGCCGCCCCCGCCGTCACCGGCCTCGACACCGCCACCGGCCCGGGCACCGGCGGCACCGCGGTGACCGTCAGCGGCAGCAACCTGGCCAACGGCATGGTGCTGGTCGGCGGCGTCCCGGCCCCCGGCCGCTGCACCGACACCGCCTGCGCGGTGACCACCCCGGGCGGCACGGGCAGCGCCCCGGTCAGCGTGGTGACGCCCGGCGGCACGGCCGCGGCTCCGGTCACCTTCGACTACACCGGCGCCCCGCCGCCGGCCCCGGCCGCACCGGTGCTCAGCAGCGTCTCTCCCACCTCCGGCCCGGCCACCGGCGGTACCCGGGTGTACCTGTTCGGCAGCAACCTGACGTACGGGTCGGTGGCCTTCGGCGGGGTGCCGGCCACCCACGTCTCCTGCGGCCCGGCCGCCTGCACCGCCACGGCCCCGGCGGGCGCCCAGCCCGGGCCGGTGGACGTCACGGTCACCACGGCGGGCGGGACCAGCGCGCCGGTGACGTACACCTACACGGCGTAGCGGCCGTACGCGGCGCACTGGCCGCCGTCGGTGCCCGGGTTCCGCGGAGCCCGGGCACCGCTGCGTTCGGGGCGGGGCAGTGCCGCCGCGTCCCCTGCACGACTCCGGCTCGACCCGGTGCGGCCCCGGCCACCGTTCCCGCCGACGCGACCGGTTCCCCTCCAGCCCCCGATCCGGCCCCGGCCCACCCTCGCGCGCCCCCGACCACCCTCCCGCCGACTCCGCCGGGCCCCGCCTGGGCCCTGCCTGGGCCCCGCCTGGGCCCCACCCACCCCGAAGGCTAGTTGAACACGTTCAAAAGATAGGTCTAGAGTCGGTTCCGCGCAGGCGGGACAAGGCTCCGCCTGCACTTCGGCATGCTCGGCATGGAGGTGTGCGAGATGGACGGCGACTCGGCGGTCATCCTTCGCAAGGTCCGACGGTGGCTCTGGTTCTTCCTGGTCTGCCTGGTGCTCAGCGGTCTCACCGCGTTCCCGCTGGAGACCGAGACCCGCTGGCTGGCGGACTTCGCCGCCGGCCCGGCCGCGCCGCTGAGCGATCACCTCCCCGGCGCGACGGCCTGGATCGACCGGGTCCACACGGGCGTCGCCGAGACCAACGCGCGGTACCCCTTCCTCGCCTACGGCACCGACTGGCTGGCCTTCGCCCACCTGGTGATCGCCGCCGCCTTCTGGGGGCCGCTCAAGGACCCGGTCCGCAACATCTGGGTGATCCGCTGGGCCGTGCTGGCCTGCGGGGCCGTCATCCCGCTGGCGCTGATCTGCGGGCCGCTGCGCGGGATCCCGCTGGCATGGCGATTCATCGACATGTCGTTCGGCGTCTTCGGTGTCATCCCGCTCCTGCTCGTGCTGCGGGCGCTGCGCCCGCTGGAGCGCGCGTTCCGGGGGTCGGCGACCGTCGGTTGAGCCCGGGCGGCCCGCGCGCCCGGCTCGCACCCCGGCGCGACCCCGCGCGGCGCCGCCCCGGGGCGTGCGGCCCCGGGCACACGCCGCGGCGCCCGCGGGGCTCCGGGTCACGGGCAACGGCCTTCATCCGCAGGCCCTACCATCTGGCTCAACAGCTGCTGGGAGGCGGACGGGCGTGGCCGATGCGGTGATCGATCTCAATGCGGACCTCGGAGAGGGGTTCGGACGCTGGACCCTGACCGACGACGAGGCCCTGCTGTCGGTGGTGACCAGCGCCAACGTCGCCTGCGGGTTCCACGCCGGGGATCCGTCGACGATGCGCCGGGTCTGCGCGCTGGCGGCCGAGCGCGGCGTCCGGATCGGCGCCCAGGTCTCCTACCGCGACCTGGCCGGCTTCGGCCGCCGCGCGATGGACGTGCCCCCGGAGGAGCTCGCCGACGAGATCGCGTACCAGATCGGCGCCCTCCAGGTGTTCGCCCGCGCGGCCGGCTCCAAGGTCTCCTACGTCAAGCCGCACGGCGCCCTCTACAACCGGGTGGTCGGCGACTCCGAGCAGGCCGAGGCCGTGGTGGCCGGCGTGCTGCGGGCGGGCGCGGTCTGCGACGGGCCGCTGCCCGTGCTCGGCCTGCCGGGCTCGCTGCTGCTGGAGGTGGCCGAGGGCGTCGGGCTCCCGGTGGTCGCCGAGGCCTTCGCCGACCGCGCGTACACCCGTACCGGCACCCTCGTGCCGCGCCGCGAGCCGGACGCCGTGGTGCACGACCCCGAGTCGGTGATCACCCGCGCCGTCGCCATCGCCCGGGACGGCACGGTGGAGGCCGCCGGCGGCGAGCGGATCGCCGTCGAGGCCCGCTCGCTCTGCGTCCACGGCGACACCCCCGGCGCCGCCCAGCTAGCCTGGCGGATCCGCGGCGCCCTGGCCTCCGCCGGGGTCCGGGTGGAGGCCTTCACGTGACACCGGGGACGGTGCGCCGGGTCGGCGAGCGGGCGCTGCTGGTCGAACTGCCCGGGACGGCCGAGGTGGCCGCGCTGTACGGCTGGCTGAACGAGCGCCGGGAGTCGGGGGCGCTCGGTGCGGTGGAGGAACTGGTCCCGGCCGCGCGCACCCTGCTGCTGGACGGCGTCGCGGACGTCGACGCGGTCGCGGCCCTGCTGCGCACCGCCCGTCCGACGGCGGCGGCGGCGGTCGACGTGGCGCGCGGACCGCTGCTGGAGGTCCCGACCGTGTACGACGGCGCCGACCTGGCCGAGGTCGCCGCGCTGTGGGGGGTCTCCGTGGAGGCCGCCGTCCGGATCCACACCGGGCCCGAGTACGTCGTCGCGTTCTGCGGCTTCGCCCCCGGCTTCGGCTACCTCACCGGCCTCCCGGCGCCGTACGAGGTGCCGCGCCGGGCCACCCCGCGCAGTTCCGTCCCGGCCGGCTCGGTCGCCCTGGCCGGCCCGTACACCGGCGTCTACCCGCACCCCTCCCCCGGCGGCTGGCAGCTGATCGGCCGGACGGCGCTCGCCCTCTGGGACGCCGACCGCGAGCCCCCGGCCCTGCTGGCCCCGGGCACCCGGGTCCGCTTCACCGCGGAACGGGCCTGAGGGGGAGACGAGTTGAACGAGCTGGTGGTGGAGCGGCCGGGGCCGCTGACCACGGTCCAGGACCTCGGGCGGCGCGGGGTCGCCCACCTCGGGGTGCCGAGGGCCGGGGCGCTGGACGAGCCGGCCCTGCGGGCGGCCAACCGGCTGGTGGGCAACGAACCCGGGGCCGCCGGGCTGGAGACCACGCTCGGCGGGGTCGCGCTGCGGGCCGTCGCGGCGGTCCTGGTCGCCGTCACCGGTGCGCCCTCGCCCGTCCGGGTGGACGGCCGGCCGGCCGCCTGGGGCGCGCCGGTCCTGGTGCCGGCCGGAGCGCTGCTGGAGGTGGGGGCGGCGACGGCCGGGGTGCGCGGCTACCTGGCGGTGGCGGGCGGGATCGACGTCCCGCCGGTGCTCGGCAGCCGCTCGACGGACCTGCTCGCCGGGCTCGGGCCGGCCCCGCTGGCCGCCGGGGACCGCCTGCCGGTCGGCACCCCGCCGCCGTACCGGGCCCGGCCCGAGCTGGTGCCGCTGCCCGCTCCCCCGGCCGAACTGGTGCTGCGGCTGCGGCTCGGACCACGCGCGGACTGGTTCACCCCGGAGGCGGTGGCCCGCCTCGGCCACGACCGGTACCTGGTCTCCCCGACCGGCAACCGGGTCGGGCTGCGCACCGAGGGCCCGCCGGTCGCGCGTGCCCGGGACGGCGAACTGCCCAGCGAGGGAATGGCGTTGGGCGCGGTGCAGATTCCGCCGGACGGCCGGCCGGTGGTGTTCCTGGCCGACCACCCGACCACCGGCGGCTACCCGGTGATCGGCGTCGTGCCGACCGCCGACCTCGCGGCCGCCGCCCAGGCCCGGCCGGGGACGCCGGTGCGCTTCGTCCCCCTGCGGGAGCGCTGAGCGGGAGCACCGGGCGACCCACGAACCCGCTCACCCCCGTTCGAGCGCCTCCGCCGCGGCGGCCGCGAAGCCGTCCGGGTTGTCGACCATGATGTTGTGCCCGCAGTCCGGCACCGCGACCACCCGCACTCCGGCCGCACGGAGGGCGTCGGCACCGACGGGCTCGCCGTCCGCCGCCGGATGGAGGAAGGTGCACGGGAGGTCGAGGCCGAGCAGCAGCTCGCGCATGGTCGGTTCGGTCGCCCGGGCGAGGTGGCGGGCGCTGCGGTGGAGCGCCTCCGGGCCGGCCAGCCGCATGGTGGACCACCAGAACGGGCCGACCCGCTCGGCGACTTCGCCCAGGCCACCGGCCAGGAACTCCTCCTCGTCGTAGGCCGCGATGCCGCTGCTGCCGGGGCGGCGCCGGTCGGGGTCGATCCGGTCCAGGTTGGCGTCCACCAGGAGCAGCCGCTCGACCAGGTGCGGGTGCCGCCGGGCGAGGACGATCGCGACCGCCCCGCCCATGCTGTGGCCGACCACCTCGACCCGGTCCGGCCCGGCGGCCGCGACCGCCGCCGCGACCGCGCCCGCGTGCTCCTCCAGCGTGTAGCCGAAGTCCGTCGGCCGGTCGCTGAGGCCGAAGCCGAGCAGGTCCAGCAGCAGCGAGCGCCGCCCGGCCAGCAGCGGGTGGGCGGCGGCGGCCGCGAAGTAGGCCGGCGAGCTGGAGCCGAGCCCGTGCAGGTAGAGCCGGACCGGCTCGGCGCCGGGCAGCTCGACCCAGCGGATCCGGTCGCCGTTCGGGGTGACGGGGGCCTCGCGCATGCTCACTCGCTCCTCATTCCTGGGGGGCCGGCTCGGGGTGCCGGCCCGGGGGTTTCCGGCGGACGAGCAGGACCATACCTCGAACACGAGGTATCGCAATAGCGAGATACCCACGCCCCGAGGGACGGATCTGAGAGAGTGGCCCCATGCTGAAGCTCGCCATCCTCGGATTCCTGTACGACCGCCCCCTGCACGGCTACGAGCTGCGCCGCCACCTCGCCGCGCTCACCGGGCACGTCCGACCGATCAGCGACGGCACGCTCTACCCCGCGATCAAGCGTCTGGAGGCCGACGGCCTGCTGGTCCGCGAGACCGAGCCGGGCAGCGCCGCCGCGCCCCGGCACACCCTGCACCTCACCGGGGCCGGCCGCGCCGCGCTGCTCGACCGGCTGCGCGAGCCCGAACCGCTCGACGTCAGCGACGAGAACCGCTGGTTCACCCTGCTCGCCTTCCTGCGGCACCTCGCCGACCCCGCCGCCCAGGCCGCCGTGCTCCGCCGCCGACTGGCCTTCCTCGCCGAGCCGGCCAGCTTCTTCTACGAGGGCGACCGCCCGCTCGGCGCCGAGGAGTTCGACGACCCCTTCCGGCGCGGCCTGCTGCTCGTCGCCCGCGCCACCACCGAGGCCGAACTCGCCTGGCTGCACGCGACCCTGGCCGATCTGGAGGACGGCCCCCGGTAGACCGGGCCCCGAACGCGCCGCGGCCCGCGCGGACCTGCCGACGCCCTCTTCCCCCGCCCACCCGTCCGTGTTCCGATGAACGGCATGGCAGACGAACGACGCGATGGCTACGACGGGACGGGCGAGGGTGCGATCACCCCGGACGGCTGCGCCGTCGAAGTGTGGACCCGCCTCCCCGCGGGCGACGCCCCGGACGTGATCGAGGCGGCGGTGCCGCCCGGCGCGCACATCCTCGAACTCGGCTGCGGCGTGGGCCGGATGACGCACCCGCTGACCGACCGGGGCTTCACCGTGACGGCCGTGGACGAGTCCGCCGACATGCTGGCCCGGGTCCGCCCGGACGTCCGCACGGTGCGCAGCCCGATCGAGGGACTGGACCTCGGCGAGCGCTTCGACGTCGTCATGCTCGCCTCCTTCCTGGTGCACGCCGGTGACGTGACGGTCCGCCGGGGCCTGCTGGAGACCTGCCGCCGGCACGTCGCCGAGGACGGCTGCGTGCTGGTGCAGCGCGAGGGCGAGGACTGGCACCGGAACGTGCCGCGGGAGAGCCCGATCGGCCCGGACGGGCGGGCCCGGCTGGTCTCGGCCACGCCGGTCGGCGACGGCGTCAACTCCGTGCGGTTCGAGTACGTCTTCCCGGACGGCACCTGGACCCAGACCTTCCTGTCCCGACCGCTCAGCACCGAGGCGTTCGAGCGGGCGCTCGCGGAGGCCGGTCTGGTGGTCGAGCGCTACCTGACGGCGGACCGCACCTGGGTCCGGGCGCGGCCGGTGCTGTAGCTCCCGGCCGCCGCCGGAGCGGCAGGGGCCCTGTGCGCAAAGCCGGAACAAAGGGTGAACAAAGAACTGTCACTTTCACCCCGTACCATCAGCCGCGCGCCGGGCTCGCGCGCGGCCCGCGGGCCGGGCGGGTCACGGTGGTCCCGCACGCCCATCCGACCCGCAAGGACCCGCCCATGCCGCCCCTGCCCCTCGCCCGACGGATACCCCCGGCGGGTGCCCGGTGATCGATTGGTTCCACGGGGCCGTCCTCGGCCTGATCCAGGGGCTCACCGAGTTCCTGCCGGTCTCCTCCAGCGCCCACCTGCGGGTCTTCTCGGCCCTGCTCGGCTGGGACGACCCGGGTGCGGCCTTCACGGCCGTCACCCAGCTCGGCACCGAGACGGCGGTGCTGATCTACTTCCGCCGGGACATCGCCTCGATCATCAAGACCTGGGCACTGTCCCTGTTCCGGCCGGCGCTGCGCTCGGACCCGGACGCGCGGATGGGCTGGTTCGTGATCATCGGCACCCTGCCGATCGGCATCCTGGGCAAGCTGTTCCAGGACACCATCGAGACCCACCTGCGCGACCTGCGGATCATCGGCACCACGCTGATCGTCTTCGGCCTGATCCTGGCCTTCGCCGACCGCACCCGGGCCGTCCGCCACGCCCGTCCGATCACCGACCTCACGCTGCCGCACGCGGGTGTCTACGGCTTCGCCCAGGCACTGGCGCTGATCCCGGGCGTCTCCCGTTCCGGCGGCACGATCAGCGCGGGTCTGCTGCTCGGCTACAGCCGGGAGGCGGCGGCCCGCTACTCCTTCCTGCTCGCCATCCCGGCGGTGCTCGCCTCCGGGGCGCTGGAGCTGTTCAAGATCGGCGAGGGCCCGGCCCCGGCCTGGGGGCCGACCATCCTGGCCACGGTGATCGCCTTCCTGGTCGGCTACGCGGCGATCGCCTGGTTCCTGAAGTACATCTCGACGCACAGCTTCCTGCCGTTCGTCGTCTACCGGGTGCTGCTCGGCGTTCTGATCATCGGACTGGTCGTCGGCGGCGTCCTGACTCCGGACGCGGGCGCGGTGAAGTAGAACCGGGTTCCACAACACCAGGACCCGCGGAAGCGAGTGGGCCGGGACACCGACACGGTGTCCCGGCCCACCGAACGTTGTGGACCCTAACGCCCGAACTCCCGGGCGGCGGTCAGCCGGCCGCGTACGGCGGCATGGACCTCGGCCTCCTCGGCCGGGTCGGCGGCGAGCCTGCGCAACCGCTCCAGCACACGCGCGTCGCCCGTGGTGGCGACATGGCGCGCGGCGAGCTCACGCGTGGACTCCTCGCAGTCCCAGAGGCACTCGACGGCGGGCCCCTCGGGAAAGTGCACGTCGGTCGCGGCCAGCGCCTGGGCGGCGCGTCCGCGCAGCTCGGAGGAGGCGGCCTCCCCGTAGACGTGGCGCAGGACCGGGACGGCGTCGGCGGCGGCCAGCCGCCCCGCACCGTCGACCAGCGACCCGAGCCCGGTACCGCTGACCCCGCGCACGGAGATCCAGCGGCGCAGCCCGGCCACCACCAGCGGCGCGTCGGCCGGCTCCCCGGCGTCGGCGAGCAGCTGGACGGCGGCCTCGCCGAGCGCGCTGTCGGCGCCGCCGCTGGCCGGGTCGGCCCAGCGGCGCGCCTGCGTCAGCACCTCGGGGCCGCGCATCCGGCCGAGCAGCTCCAGGGCGGCCCGGACGATCCGGTCGTCCACGTCCGCGGCGGCGGCCTCGATCAGTTCGACGGCGGCCGGGTCGCGCTGTTCCACCAGGTGGCGCAGGGCGGCCCGGCGGGCGCCGGGCAGGCCGTCGCGGGCCGCTTCCAGCAGCAGCGGACGGTCCTCCGGCCGGACGACGGCGGTGAGGCAGCGGGCGGCCGCGGCGGCGCGGCGGTCCACCGCGTCGGGGCCGGACGGCGAGTCGGGGCCGCGCGCGGGCTCCGGGCGGGCGTCGGGCCAGCCGAGGAAGGCGCCGGCGCCGAGGCCGCCGAGCTCGCCCTGGTCGGCCCAGGCCAGCACGTCGGCGGTGGACCAGCCGGGGGTGACCCCGCTGCGGTTGATCTGGCGCTGCCACAGGTCGAAGGGTGACTGCTCGCTGGCCGCCGCCACTCTGGGGTGGTAGGCCGCCCAGAGCCGCCAGGGCCGGGGCTCGTACGCGTTGCGGATGAACTCGCGCAGCTCGGCGTCGCCCTCGGGGCCCGGCTCGAAGTGGTCCAGTACGGCGGTGCCGAGCAGCAGCAGGCCGCGGTCGTCGTCGCGCAGGGCCAGCTCGTCGAGGGCCCACGCCCAGTTGGCGCCGGTGGCGGCGTACTCGCGCAGCATCAGCAGCGCGTCGCGCCGGCCGTACGCGGCGAGGTGGCCCAGGACGGAAAGGGCGAGGCCGGTGCGGCTCTCGTCGTCGGTGACCAGGTCCTCGGCGGAGTGGAGGTGGTCCTCGATGCCCTCGAGGGGGGCTTCCAGGTCCATGTAGATGCGCGCGTAGTAGAGGGAGCGGCTCTCGACCTGCCAGTCGGCTCGCGGGTCCCTGGTGACGCACTCCTCCAGCGCGGCGATGGCCTCGGCACGGTCGGCGGCCAGCGCGTGGAGCTGCCCGTCACCACGGCCTCGCTGAAGGAGGCCTAGGAGGCTGGCACTGGGTGCTATCACTGGCTCGAACATGAGGTCAGCATCCGTTGCGGCGGTCGGAGTGGCAACGGGATTTCCGTCGCCGGGGTCTCTGGTCGGTACTGCGGTGGGCGCCCGGGCGCCGGAATCACCGAAGGTTACCGCCTCGGGCCCCCGTCCGCACACAGGGCGACGACGGCTCCGGCCACAGTGGCATATGCCAGCGGAAATTTTGCCCGCGTTCTGTCGAAATCACCCACAGGGGTGACAACGCTGTGCGACAGTCTTCTCACTGTCCGAACGGCCCGCACACCGCGGGCCGTGTACCGAGCGATAGGTCCGCCATGAACATGCCATTAGGCGCCACCCGCCCGCCGGGAGCCGCCCACGTGGACGGCGCCCCGGCGGGCGGGGGCGGTACGGCGAGCGCCGGGAGCGGCACGGCGAACGGCGTCACGGTCGGCGCCGGCGGCCCGGGCGGACACGGCACGGGCGACGGCACGGGCGACGCCGACAGCGGAACGGACGGCAGAGTGGACGGCACGGCCCAGGAGCCGACCGGCCCGTACCTCGGCGCCGGCGGCGACCACGACGCGATCACCGACGACGGCCCGATCGGCTCCGCCGAGTGGGACCTGCTGACCGACGGGATCCAGTGGAGCCCGGAGGCCTACCTCCTCCTCTGTTGCGAGCCGGGCCACGGCCCACTCAGCCTCGACCGGCTGCCCGACCGCCTCCCCGAGGCGGACCGGCCGCTGCTGCGGCGGATGATGACCGACGCCCTGGTGCACGGCCGCTGCGCCGCCGGCACCCTGCGGGTCCGCCGGCCCGACGGGCGCTACGACGGCGTCGAGTGCGCGGGCGAGCCCGTCCTCGGCACCGACGGCACGGTCGTCGCGCTGCGCATGCTGCTCCGCCCGGCCCCGCCGCACTGAGCGCACGGCCCCTCTCACCCCGAGCCCACAACCCCCGCCCCGCCGTACCGCGCCCGACGGCCCGGCCCGGGCCCGTACGTCCGCGGGCCCGTCAGGTCAGCCGGCGCCGGTTCTTGGCGTCCGCCGCCCGCAGCGCCCGGCCCAGCTCCTCCCGCAGCTCGTCCACCACGGGCAGCCCCCGGTACTGCGCGGTCAGCCGGTACATCTCGCGCAGCCGGTCCCAGGTCCGGTGCGAGGAGTTCTGGCCGATCAGGTTCATCACCATCTTGGCCTGGAACCGCGCCGCGTCCGGCTCGCCGGTGAGCAGGTGCACCGAGGCCAGGGTGATCCGGTCGAACAGCGCCGACCGCAGCTGCCCGGTCCCCTCCCGCAGGGTGATCACCCGCTCCGCGTGCCGGCGGGCCTCGGGGGCCGCCCCCGGGTCGTGCTCGGAGAGCGTGCGCAGCACCAGGGCCTGCATGCCGCGCAGTTCGGCCTCGTCGAACACCTGCATCCACGAGGGCGGTGGCTCCGGCGCCTCCTCGGTGAACAGGTCCTCGGCCTCCCCGAGCAGCCGGTAGGTGTCCTGGGAGTGCCCGATCGAGGCGTGCGCCCACGCCTCGACGGTGTTGAGCATGGCGCGCGTTCTGGGCAGCAGCCGGCCGCCGGCCGCCTTGGCCGCCGACATCAGGTCCAGCGCCTCGTCGGCCCGGCCCAGGTGCACCATCTGCCGCGCGGCCCGGGAGATCGCCTCGCCGGCCCGTGGCCGGTCGCCGGCCTCCTTGGCCGCGTCGGCCGCGATCATGAAGTACTTCTGGGCGGTGGGCTCCAGCCCCACGTCGTGCGACATCCAGCCCGCCAGCACCGCCAGGTTGGCCGCGACCAGCCACAGCCGCTGCTCCACCGCCGGTGCGTGCCGGTGCGTCAACAGGCCGCCGACCTCGTTCAGTTGACCGACCACCGCCTTGCGCTGCAACCCGCCGCCGCGGGCCGCGTCCCAGGCCCGGAACACCTGTACCGAGTGCTCCAGCGACTCCACCTCGTCGAGCCCGACCGGGCCCGCGTCGTACACGTCCGCCGCCGGGTGCGCTCCGCCCCCGGCGACCGCCTGTCGCGGCCCTGGGACGGAGGCCGCGTACGCGACCGCGTCCCCGCCCAGCCAGCCCTTCAGCGAGTCGGCGATGACCGCCCCGGCCGTGAGCGCGGCTCCGGCGCCCACCAATCCACGTCGGTTCAGCATGAGGTCCATTCCCGTGAACTCGGTGAGGACCGCGGCTGTTCGATCCGGCGACCATGGCACTGCTGCGGACGCGTCCGCTCCGGACCTGGTGGGCCGGTGTCGTTCCAGACCGAGGTCCTCAGTGGTGACGACACGGCCGAGCCGCTCCGTGAACACGGCCGCCAGCACCCTCGGCACCGGATCGCGCGGGATCTCCCCCTGCTCGATCCAACGCCGTACCCTCGACGTGTCGGTGGACAGCTGCAACTGCCCCATCGCGGCACCCCGACGGTTGACCAGCCGCGCCAGCTCGCCCTTCGACCATCCGGTCAGGACGAACAGGTCGGCCAGTCGGGTGTTGGGTTCCCTGCTCAACGAAGCCCCCAGGTTCCTCGGCTGATCCGAGGCTAGAGGCTCGGGCAAGTGCCGGGCGAGCATTCGCCACCGTTCGCCAGGGCCCGCCAGACTACTAAGCCAGTGCCCGACGGGTGTGTTGTAGGGGTGCGCCACCTCGCCCCCCGGGTCGGGCGGTGTCCCACCAGCGTCGGGGCTGTCCCCCGACGGTGGCACGGGGCGCTCCCGGTCCTCACCCGAGGGGGTGGCGCGGCCGGGTGGCGCGGGAGCGCCGGGCACGGCCACGGCAGTCCGGCCGACCGCATTCCCCAGGGTGCGGACGGCCGGAGCACCGCCGACCAGGGGTTCCTGACCCCGCGTCCGTGCCCGGCGCCCGCGCACCACCGACCGCACCGCTACGGGGTACCGCGCGGAGCAGCGCACCGCACGACGTACCGCACCACCCGCAGGGCCGCCGTCACGCCAGGAAGCACACGGCACCGGCCCTCCCCCGCCCCCGCGGGGCAAGCACCCGCCGACGGACCGGAAGGGACCTCCCTCAGCCCATGTACTCCTCAGCGACGACCCCCACGCCCACCGCGACCCGCCCAGCGCTGCGCCCCCCCACCGCAGCCGCCGGCCGCACCGGCCCCAGGGCCGTGCCCCCGGCGAGCCGTCCCGCGGTCCCGCGCGGCGCCGAGGGCCGGGCCACGGACACCCGGGTCGTCCCGACCGGCCGTACGGCGCTGGGCCCCGCCGGCCGTACCGCGCTGGGCCTGCGGGCCCCCGAGACCGCCCTGCCGGGCGGCGGCCGGATGCCGCTGGCCCGGCAGGCCGACGGCCAGGTGCTGCGGGCCCGGCGGCCCGGCCTGCCCGTCGGCGGCGGCCCGGAGCGGATCGACCCGTCGGCGCTCCAGACCCCGGCGGTCCGGGCGGCGCTCGCGGGCGTCTCGCGGATATGTCCCGCGTTCACCCCGCGCCAGGTCCTGCGCGAGGGCAGCCGCCACATCCTGGTGGCGGGCACCATCGGGCGGGCTCCGGTGGTCGCCAAGTGCCTGGCGCCGCAGGCGGTGCGGAGTGAGTACTTCGAGCAGCTGGTGGCCGACTTCCACCACGAGGTGGCGGTCTACCGGGCGTTCGTCCGGCACCGTCCGCCGGTGCGGCTGCCCCGGCTGGTGGCGGCCGACCACGACCGGTGCGTGCTGGTCATGGAGCGCGTCCCGGGGCGCCCGGCGGCCCGCGAGCGCCACCCGGTCAACGCGCCCACCCCGGGCGAGGTGCGGGCGCTGCTCACCGCGGTCCGCACGCTGAACCTGTGGCGGCCGCCGACCGACGTCTTCCAGCCGCGCCTGGACTACCAGTTGGAGATCTCCCGCTACCACTCGGTGGGCCAGCTCACCGACCGGGACGCCGGCGACCTCCGCGGCCTGCTGCACGGCCTCGGCAGCACCCCGCTCCAGCTCTGCCACGGCGACGCCCTGCTCAGCAACATGCTGCTGGCGCCGTCCGGACCGGTGCTGGTCGACTGGGAGCAGGCCGGCTGGTACCTGCCCGGCTACGACCTGGCGGTGCTCTGGAGCGTCCTGTCCGGGGACACTGCGGCACGCCGCCAGATCAGCCAACTCGCCCAGAGCGGCGGCACGCTGGCCCGGGACGCGTTCCTGGTGAACCTGGTGCTGGTGCTGATGCGGGAGATCCGGCTGTACGACGTGCCGGGCGCCGGCGAGGAGCAGCGGATCATGATCCGTCGGCTCTACGACGACGCGGCGCTCGCCCGCCGGGCCGTCCGCGCCGCGGTCGGGACCCGCTGAGCCACCGCCGGGGCCCGTCGGACCACCGTCAGGACCCGCCGGGCCCGGGAGTTCGACGCCGGGCCCTACGGCCGGGCGCCCCGCTCCAGGGCGGCCCGGCCGGCGGCCTCCAGGACGGTCTCGTCGGGGGCCAGGTGCACCCGGCTGCTGAGCACGTCCCGCAGGTAGCGCTCCAGCGGGTGACGCCGGCTCAGGCCGGGGTTGCCGGTGAGGGCGACGGCCTGCTGGACCACCGCCGTCGCGGCCCGGGTGGCCAGCAGGTGGGCCGGACCGGTCCGGGCGACGGCCTCCTGGTCGCCCCGGTCCACCCGGGAGGCCAGGCCCTCGACCAGTTCCTCGGCCCCGATCAACTGGGCCTCGATCTCGCCGAGGGCGGTCCGGTAGCGGGGCAGGGTGCCGAGCGGCTCGGTCAGATTGGCCGGGGTGCGCTGGTTGAGGAAACGGATCAGCCACGCCTCGGCGGCCCGGGCGACCCCGATCGCCACGGCGGAGAGGGCCAGGTCGTGCCAGGCCGACGAGAGCTCGGCGTCGGCGTCGGCACTCTGACGGGCCGTCCGGCGACCGTTCGTCAGGCCGAGCGCGAGGTCACCCGGCACCCGGACCCCGTCCAGCACCACGTCGTGGCTGGCGCTGGCCCGCAGCCCGAGCTGGTCCCAGGTCGGGTCGATCTCCAGGCCCTCGCTCTCGCCGCGGACCAGGAAGGTGCCGATCCGCGGCTCCTCCTCGTCGGTCCGCGCGGTCACCGCCATCCAGGCGAGCGCCTCGGCTCCGGTGCAGTACGTCTTCCGGCCCGTCAGCAGCCAGCCGTCGCCGTCCCGTCGGGCGACCGTGCCGGGCAGCTCGCCCGCCCCGGCACCGGGCTCCGCCCGCAGCGTGTTGACCAGCGCCGGGCCGCGCCGGGACTCGGTGAGCAGCCGCCGGTAGCCCGCCGTCGGCCAGTCGGCCCGGCGGGCCTGCTCGGCGTGCTGGAGCAGGGTGAAGGCGGTGACCACGGCCACCGAGGCGTCCCCGCGGCCGAGTCGGGACAGTACCCGGACGGTGTCGGCGAGCGTTCCGCCCGGACCGCCGTACCGCTCGGAGACGGTGAGGGTGAGCAGTCCGGCCTCGTGGACGGCCTCGATCCCCTGGTACGGGAAGGTCGCGTCGCGGTCGTGCTCCTCGGCGCGGGCGGCCAGCAGGTCGACCACCCGGGGCAGTCCGGCGAGGGCGGTCTCGACCGCGCTCCGGTCGGGTGCCGCGCCGCCGGGGGCCGAACTTGTGGGTGTGGAACCGGTGGATTCGAGATGGCCGGAACCCGTCGGTTCGGAACCCGCCGACGGAGCGGCGGTCCGCGAACGGCGTCCGGCGGACGCGCTCCTGGGCGAACGGTTGTCGGCGGGGCGGTCGTCGGACGCGTGGTCCTCGGACGAACGCTCGGCGGTCGAACGGTTGGCGGCGCGAGTGGTCATGATGCTGTGCCTCCGGGCGGCAGCGTGGGCTCGGCAGGTGCGGGCGGCACGCCGTACGGGCGCGCGGTGGCGATCGGCGGCCCCGGAGGCCGGCTCACGGCCCGCCCCTGGTCCCGGCGCCGACCGGACACCCGGCCGATCGCCCGCCGCCGGGGGACGAATCCCCCCTCAGCGGCCCGGACACGCCGCGCTGGCGGTGCGCCGCAGGTCCAGATGCCTGCGACGGGTCAGCAGCGGAAGGCGGCACGGCATGTTCGCGACTGTACGAACCGTTGATCGATACCGTCAAGCAGCGTCCGACCCCCGGGCGGAGCCGGCCGGCCCCGGCGGGATCAGCCCTGCTGGAACATGTCCGCGGGGAGCGGCTTCAGCAGCTGATACAGGTCGTCCGAAATCGGTCGGTCCCAGGACGCGACGGTGACCAGGACGCCGTCGCTGCGGCCGAACTGGGCGCAGAACACGCGCTCCTCGCTGACCTTGACCTTCTTCACGATCAGCAGGTCGTCCCCGAGCATCACCGGGAAGTCCTCGGCCGAGACGAACTCGACCGGCTCGTCGTTCTCCAGCGCCGCGAGCAGCTGCCGCACCTCGAAGGGCACCTCGTCGCCGGTCTCCCGGGCGGGCGAACCCTCGGGGAGGTTGCCGATGAACATCGCCGGACCTCTGCCGCCGAACAGGTCGTAGCGCAGGAAAATCCCCTGGCAGGAGCCGTCCGGGCCGGTCATCATGGCCGCACCGAAGTCACCGGGCCAGTCGCCCGGGTCCATCGCGAGCACGTCGAAGTCCGGGCCGGCGGGCTGTCCGGAGCGACGGCGGAGAAAAGACATGGGAACATCGTACGTGTCCGGCACACCGCGTTCGCGAGGTGGGTGGGGCACCGCCGGGGGGTGGCCGGGAGATCGACGCTCAGAGACCAATGTTGACTCTGAGCAACCGTCCGGGCTACGTTCGGTTCAGCACGACAGCCGTTCTGGGTTTCACCCTCCGGGGGGACGGCATGTCGCAACGCGGCCCTACACGCGTTTCCCTCACTGTGCACTTGTCGTGCCGAACCGCCGAGCACCCAGCTTCGTCGTCGCACACAGCACGAACACACAAGCCAACAGTTCCAAGTTTCACAAGCCAGATCCGCGGGGCCCCGGCCCGTCGCTCCCGTGGATCTGCTCGGGACGCCGCCGCGTGGGGGCGTGCGGGTCCCGAGCACCGGTGCCGTCATCCGAGTCGCTCTCGGCTTCGGCGCCAACCTCCCGGCGACTGCCGGCCCCATCTCGGGGCCGGGACCGGCCGACGCACCCCGGTGCGCAGGGGATGACTGGGAGGATGGCCTGGCAGTACTGCCGGGCCGCACAGCAGGCGCCGTGTCTGGCCGCGTGGGGGCGGTGGGCACGGCGTCTGCCCGTGCTCTTACTCTGAGCTGCGTTTGTCTAACAGTCAACAGAAATTCTGACGGGGCACGCTCAATGGATCATCAGTTGTGATGTTTCGGACCCGAAAGATCGTCTACGGAGCGGACCCCCGTCGACCGGGGGTCCGCTCCCGTGCTACCGGGCGCCGGCTCGGCGCCGACGGGCTCCGCGCGCCTCGGCTCAGGTGAGGTCGAACTCGCCGTCCCGGGCGCCGAGCACGAAGGCCCGCCACTCGCCCGGCGTGAAGACCAGGACCGGCCCGTCCTCCTGGCGGCCGTCCCGCATCCCGATGTAGCCGTCCACGAAGGCGATCTGCACGTCGCCGACGCCCTGGCTGCTGCACAGCCACTCCGCCCCGGTGAAGTCCACCCTGGGCTTCCCGTTCGGCGCCAGATCCGGCTGCACCACGCTGACCTCCGTGTCCGTCCCGCTGTTGGATCCCACTGACCGATCTCCTCCCGACGGCGTTCCTGGGCCAGCCTAGCCACACCGCCCGGCCCCGGTCAGCGGGTTGACGAGGACTCCTCCGGGCGGGGAAGGGCGCGGCCGGAGGACCGGTCGAGGCGTGTCCCGACCGGCGGGGGCGGCGGACAGCTGCCAGAGTGCTGCCAGGGCGCCGTACGACCGCTTCCCCGGCCCGGCCCGGGAGGTGCCGGGGCCCGGGCCGCTCCGCCGCACCGCCCTGACCGACCGGGACAACCGGTTCGACCGAGCGCGCCTTGCCAGAACGATCCACCGACCGACCCGTTCGAGGGAGCAGCCGATGAGCCGCCGGGACGGCACCCGCGCCGACGTCATCCCCATCTCCGACGCCCCCTCGGCCCATCCCCCGGCACCCCGGACGCCTCCCTCACCCACCCAGTTGCCCCGGCCGACCCCCGCCCGGACCGCCACGCACGGGCGGGTCGGGATCGTCCTGGTCTCGCACAGCCAGGAACTGGCCACCGCCGTACGCTCCCTCGCGCTCGCGTTGACCGGATCCGACTCCCCCGCGCCGGTCGCGGCGACCGGCGGCGACCCGTCGGACGGACCGGGCATCAGCGCCGTCCTGGTGGCCGCCGCGACCCGGCGGGTGGACCAGGGCCACGGCGTGGTGGTGCTCGCCGACCTCGGCGGGGCGGTCACCACCGTCCGCGCGCTGCTGGCCGACGCGGACGAGCACGGGCTGCCCTTCCCGGTCCGGTTCGCCAACGCCCCGTTCGTCGAGGGCGCGGTGGCCGCGACCGCCACCGCCACGGCGGGCGGGGACCTGGCCGCGGTGCTGGACGCGGCGGAGGAGGCCTACCGGCAGTACAAGGGCTGACCCGGCGCGGGCGGGGGTGGTTGAGGACCTGCGGCGGGCCGTGGTGGGCCCGCCCCCGGGCTCAGGGGCGCTCCTTGCCCTCCCAGGTGAAGACCGCCGGGCCCTCGCACTCCAGCGCGTGGCGCAGCCGCTCGTGCTCGCTCTCGATCATCGGCGGCAGCTCGTCCAGCCCGAACCAGCCGACGTCCAGCGACTCGTCGTCGTTCACCCGCGCCTCGCCGCCGACCGCGCGGCAGCGGAAGGTCAGCACCAGGTACTGCGTCACATCGCCGTTCGGGTACGTGACCTGCGGCGAGACCGTGACCGAGGCGAGCAGCTCGGGCACGACCACCACCCCCGTCTCCTCCTCGCACTCGCGCACCACGCCGTCGGCGGGCTGCTCCCCGGGGTCGAGGATGCCGCCGACCGGCGCCCACCGGCCGTCGTCGGCCCGGCGGGCGAGCAGCACCCGGTCGCGGTCGTCCAGCACGACGGCGACGACGGCGCTCAGCCAGAGCGGGCGGGTTCCCACGATGGCGCGGAGCTCGGCGAGGAAGGGGGGAATGGCCATGGGCCGCAGCCTATCGGGGCGGCTCCGGGCCGACCCGGTGCGCCCGGCCGGTGTCGGGCCGCAGCAGGGCGAGCACGGTGAGGCCGAGGATGCGCAGGTCGAGCCCGAACGAACGGTGCTCGACGTACCAGAGGTCGAGCTCCGCCCACTCGGGGCGGCTGAGCGGGCGGGGCGTCCGGCCGCGGCTCAGGGCCTGCAGCTGGGCCCAGCCGGTGAGGCCGGGCCGGACGGCGAGCCGGCCGCGCTCCCGGCGGGAGTAGTGCGCCGCCTGGTCCGGGCCGACCGGCAGGGGCCCGATCACCCCCATGTCGCCGCGCGCCACGTTCCACAGCCGCGGCAGCTCGTCCAGGCCCGATTGCCGCAGCAGGGCGGTGAGCCGGCCGTCCCCTCCGGTCCGGAAGCGCAGGAGCTGGAACTCGCGGCCGTGCCGGCCGGTCCGGATCTGCCGCTGGAGGACCGGGCCGCCGGTGCCGCAGCGGAGCAGGACGGCGATCAGCAGGGCCAGCGGCAGTGCGACGACCGCGGCCAGGGCGGCGACGGCGAGGTCGCCGGCGCGTCTCATGAGACGGCCGCGGCGCGATCCGGTCTACCGCTCATCGCTCCACCTCCACGGCGCTTCGAGCCGGAAGAACGCCTTCACAGTAGAGGCGGGATGAAGCTGTCGTCCGGGAATGGTGAAAGAAGAGGGCCTGAGATTGTCCGACTGGACGATATTCAGTCGGTCTGACCAATTTCGCTCGATCGGCCGTTTCGGAATTCCGAGAGCGATCGACGTTACGGGTGGGGGCAACGCCCGGACGGAACCCGCCGACCGTACGGCCGGTACGCCGGCCGGGGCGCCGTCAGAGCGCGGCGCGGCGCCGGTCGCGGAACACGCCGAAGGCGATCCGGCCGAGCAGCAGGACGCCCGCGGCCAGACAGCCGGCCACCGCCATCGCCCAGGCCGGCCCGTCACTGTCCGGCACGAACACGGCCACGACGATGCCGAGCGCCAGGCAGGCCAGGCCCACCACCGTCAGCGGGACCTGGTGGGTGACCAGGGCTCCGCCGCTGCACGCGCGAGCCATCCGGGAGGCCCCGTGGAGGTGGAAGGGGTCACGGTCCGCATCTGCCATGAGCCCAAGGTACCCCGGGGCGGCGCGGGTGGCAGCCCGCAGGGAGTGAAGGTCCGGACACGCTGCGCAACCGGGGGATCCGGGCTGGTCAGCGGCACGCCGGGCCCGCCCCGAAGTGTGTCCGAGGCGTCCGGGCGTGCATTCCGGCTCCACAATCAGTCCACGAAAAATCCTCGTCCCCCCGGTACAACCATCCGTCCGGTGCAGCGGTCTCAATGGCATTGAGTGATCCAGGAGCCGTTCGAGGGACGGGTGTGAACCCCCCACCGAGAACAGGAATATCCAGGAGCGGAGCCGCCGCCCCTGGAGTCGGAGGCCGGGCTCCGTCCTCCGGCGGTACCGCCACGCCGCTCGGCGAACGAGGGGGAACCGTGCCGCAGTCCCAGTCCAGTACATCGATCTCCATGGCCCGCGCCCGGCCGGCACCCCGCATGCGCGCGCTGCCCCTGACCGTCGGGTGGTCGGCGGACCGGCACGGCACCGGCCGGCCCACCGACCGTCCGCACGGCGACCACCTGCACGGCGATCACCTTCGCGGCGATCAGCTCGGCGGCGATCTCCTGCACGGCGACCGTCGGCGCGAGGAGCACCGCCACGGCACGCACCTGGACGGCGGGGGCCGTCACCGGGCGGCCGTCGACACGGAACAGCAGGACGCTCGGGGCGAATGGCTGCGGTTCGCCCCCGTCCAACCGCTGTTCCGGGCCCTGGCCGCCCAACGGCTCGCGGTGCTCGCGTACCACGGGGTGACCGACCACCGCTCGTTCGGCGCCCAGCTCGACCGGCTCCAGCGGCTCGCCACGCCGGTCTCGCTCGGCGCGGTCCTCCAGGCCGTGACCGAACGGCGGCCACTGCCGCCCCGGAGCGTCCTGGTCACCTTCGACGACGCCGACCGGAGCGTCCTCACCCACGCCCTGCCCGCGCTCGACGCCCGGGGCATTCCGGCCACCGCGTTCGTCATCTCGGAGCTCATCGGCACCGAACGGCCGTTCTGGTGGCACGAGGCCGACTTCCTCGCCCGGCACGGGGGCCGGGCCCGCTCGCTCGACTGCGGACACCCGTCCCAGTTGCTCCGGCGGCTCAAGGCCATGCCGGACCCGGACCGGCGGCGCAGTCTGCACGAACTGCGGGTCAGCGCCGACCGTCGGCCGCCCCGCCAGGAGCAGCTGACCCCCGCCGACCTGCTCGCCCTGCGGGACGGCGGCGTCGCGATCGGCAACCACACCCAGGGGCACCCGTGCCTCGGGCGCTGCGACGACGACACCGTGCGCGCCGAGATCACCGGCGCCCACGAGGCCCTCACCCGCTGGCTGGGCGAACCGCCGATCGCCTTCGCCTACCCGGACGGCGGCCACGACGTCCGCGCCGAAACCGTCCTGCAGGAGCTCGGCTACCGACTCGGCTTCCTCTCCGACCACCGCCTGGGCCCCCGGCTCCCCTCCCATCCCCTCCAGATCAGCCGCCTCCAGGTCGACTCCACCACCAGCACCCGCCGCTTCGACACCATCCTCTCCGGCCTCGAACCCGCCTACCGCCGCTGGCGCCGCCAGGCCGTCGCCTAGCAACGGGCGCCATCACGCCGCACAGGAAGTCGGCCGGGTCGACTTCCTGTGCGGCGCGCACCCCGGCAGCCCATCCCCAAAGCAACCAATCACTCGAGCCAATCCCGCACCAAAAGTCGGCCCAGCCGACTTCTCGCGCGCCCAGCCAAGTCATTTCGGGCGCCCGGAATGCCACCCCCGCCCCCGCAAAAAGTCGACTCCACGCACTCAACTTCCGGCACAAACCCACCCCAGAAGTCGGCCCGCCCGATTTCTGGCGCGCCCCAAGAGGCTTCAGCGAGTGCATGCTCAACGGGCTGGGCGAGCCCGGCCGCCACACAGGAAGTCGGCCCGCCCGACTTCTGGCGCCCCCCGCCACGTTCACACAGAAGCCGCAACGGCCGGCCGCTCGCCACGCGAAGAAGGAGTGGCCCACTACCAGGCGCGTCCCCTGCGCGAGAAGTCGGCCTGGCCGACTTCCTGTGCGCAGGCGGGCCCCGGGCTGGCAATCAACCGACTCGGGGCGCGGGCCGTATAGCCGCAGTATCCCAGCGCGGCACCGAAGCTTGATCGGACCAACCTCCCGCACGCCGCCGGGAAGCCCGGAACGCTCGCTGCACGAAAAGTCGGGCCGGCCGACTTTCTGCGCGATTCGAAGCAGCGACTCCGCGAAAAGTCGGCCGGGCCGACTTCTCGCGCACCAGCAAGCCCAGGACCGGCAACCAACAGACTCCAGGAGCCGGGCTGCCCAGCCGTTGCATCCGGGCATGGCGCAGGAAGTCGACTGGGCCGACTTCCCATGCAAGCAGGCCGGGCATGGGCCCGCGTCCGGGGAGTCTATGCGCGTAGAGGCCAGGGTGATTGGCCGCTTGAGTCGGGGGTGGTGCCGCTCGAAGCGGTCGTTGCGCGAGAAGTCGGCTGGGTCGACTTCTGGTGCAACCGACCAGAAGGGCTTCAGGGAGCGGGCTGCGTGGGAAGTCGGCTGGGCCGACTTCCCGCGCGGTCAGCCGATGAGGGTGGCGAGGGCGTTGCCCTGGGGGTAGAGGGCGGCGGCCGGGGGGAGGTGGGCGGGGGTGCCGGCGTGGAGGACGGTGAGGGTGCCGGTGCCGGTGCGGGTGGGGTCGGCGACGCGGCGGATGGCCTGGGCGGCGACGGCGTCGGCCGAGCCGTGCAGGGTGAGCCCCGGGGCGGCGGTCGGGGCGACGGCGGCGCGGATGCGGTCGTCGACGAGTTCGTAGTGGGTGCAGCCGAGCACGATGGCGTCGGTGCCGGCCGGCGTCCGGGCGGCGGCGTCGGCGATGGCGGCCGTGACGGCTTCGTCGTCGCCGTGCTCGACCGCGTCCGCGAGGCCCGGGCAGGCGACCTCGGTGATGTCCGCCGAACCGCCGAAGTCGCGGATCAGCCCGCGCTGGTACGCGCTGCCGGTGGTGGCCGGGGTGGCCCAGATGGCGACCCGGCCGCCCCGCACGGCGGCGGGCTTGATCGCCGGGACGGTGCCGACCACCGGCAGCCCGGGCTCCAGCTCGGCCCGCAGGGTGGCGAGCGCGTGGACGGAGGCGGTGTTGCAGGCGATCACCAGCGCGTCGGGTTCGAGCGCGGCGGCGGCCCGGCAGCAGCCTAGGGCCAGCTCGGTGACCTCTTCCGGCGTACGGGGCCCCCACGGCATCGAGGCCGGGTTGGAAGAGAGCACCAGATCCACGTCCGGGCGCTGCTTCCGAAGGGCGGCGGCGGCGGCCAGCAGGCCGATTCCGGAGTCCATCAGTGCGATCTTCACGGCTCAAGACTTTAGTCGATCCGCCCGTCGGGCCCGGTTCTGCGGCAGACTGCCGGGGTGACCGTCCTGCTGTGGATCGCCGCGTTCTCCCTGCTGGTCTGGCTCTGGCTGGCGTGCTGCCACGGCTCGTTCTGGCGCACCGACGTTCGGTTGCCGCCGCGTCGCCCGCCGGTCCGCTGGCCGCAGGTGGCGGTCGTGGTGCCGGCCCGGGACGAGGCCTCGGTGGTCCCGGTGAGCCTGCCGACGCTGCTGGCGCAGAAGTACCCGGGGCGGGCCCGGGTGATCCTGGTGGACGACCACAGTTCGGACGACACCGGCGCGCTGGCGGCGGAGCTGCGGACGATCGACGGGCTGGAGCTCACCGTCACCACCCCTCCCCCGCTGCCGCCGGGCTGGACCGGCAAGCTGTGGGCGCTGCGGCACGGCGTGGAGCTGGCCGGTCCGGACGCCGAGTACCTGCTGCTGACGGACGCCGACATCGCGCACGGCCCGGATTCGCTGGCCGAGCTGGTGGCCGCCGCCGAGAGCAACGGCCTGGACCTGGTGTCCCAGATGGCCCGGCTGCGGGTGGAGACCGGCTGGGAGCGGCTGATCGTGCCGGCCTTCGTGTACTTCTTCGCCCAGCTGTACCCGTTCCGCCGGAGCAACCGTCCGGGTGCCCGGACCGCGGCCGCGGCCGGCGGCTGTTCGCTGGTGCGGCGGGAGGCGCTGGAGCGGGCGGGCGGGGTGGCGGCGATCCGCGGCGCGGTGATCGACGACGTGTCGCTGGCCCGGGCGGTGAAGTCGACCGGCGGCCGGACCTGGCTGGGTCTGGCCGACGACGTGGACAGCGTGCGTCCGTACCCGCGGCTGGAGCAGCTGTGGCGGATGGTGTCGCGCAGCGCGTACGCCCAGCTCAGGCATTCGCCGGCGCTGCTGCTCGGGACGGTGCTGGGGCTGGCGCTGGTGTACCTGGTGCCGCCGGTGGCGACGGTGGCCGGGCTGGTGGCGGGCGCGCCGGCGGTGGCCGCGGCGGGTGGGGCGGCGTGGGCGCTGATGGCGGGCACGTACCTGCCGATGGTCCGGTACTACGGGCAGCCGGCCGCGGCCGTGCTGCTGCTGCCGTTCACCGCGGGGCTGTACCTGCTGATGACGGTGGACTCGGCCGTACAGCACTGGCGCGGCCGGGGCTCGGCGTGGAAGGGACGGACGTACTCCCGGGCCTGAGAAACCCGCTGCGCGCCGCACCGCCCCGATCCATACTGCTCGGATGGACCGTCAGCAGATCTCCCGCCTCGCCCATGCCCACCACCCGATCGCGGCCCCGCTGGCGGACGGCTCGGTGGCCCGGTTGCTGGACCGTGCCATGGCCGGGACGGAGCAGGGCCGGGCCCTGGACCTGGGCTGCGGCGAGGGCGCCTGGCTGCTCCGGGCGCTGGCCGCCGGCCCGGGCTGGCGGGCAGTGGGCGTGGACCTGGACGCGGCGGCGCTGACCCGGGCCCGGGAGTCCGCGGCCGCGCTGGGCGTGGCCCGCCGGATCGGCCTGCACCACCTGGACGCACGGGAGTTCACCGCGGAGGAGCCCTTCGACCTGGTGCTGTGCGTCGGCGCCACCCACGCCTTCGGCGGCCTGCTGCCGACGCTCGCCGCGGCCCGCGAACTCCTGGCCCCGGGCGGCCGGTTGCTGGTCGGCGAGGGGTTCTGGCAGCGCGAGCCGTCCCGGGCGGCACTGGACGGACTGGGCGCGGCACGGGAGGACTTCACGGATCTCGCGACGACCACCGAGCGGGTCCTCGCGGAGGGCTGGACGCCGGTGTTCGGGCTTGTCAGCACCGAACAGGAGTGGGACGAGTACGAGTTCGCCTGGACGGGCTCGCTGGCCGAGTGGGCGCTGGACCACCCGGAGCACCCGGACGCGGCGGCCGCCCGGGAGGCGGCGGACCGGCACCGCACCGGGTGGCTGCACGGCTACCGGGGGACGCTCGGCTTCGTCACCTACCTGCTGCGCCGCGACTGAAGCACGCCGAAGGGCTCTGAACACGCCCGAACCGCCTGAGCCTCCTGCCCCCGAACACCCCGCACCGGTCGGCTACTTCCCGATCCGCGCGAGGAAGTCGTCGATCAGCGGGGCGATTTCGGGCAGATTCTCCTCCAGCGCGAAGTGCCCGGTGTCGAACAGGTGCAGCTCGGCCCCGGGCAGGTCGCGCAGGTAGGCGCGCGCACCGGCCTCGGTGAAGAACGGGTCTCCCACTCCCCAGAGCACCAGCGTGGGCGGCTGGTCGGCGCGCAGCCAGGCCTGCCAGGCGGGGTAGAGCTCGACGTTGGAGAAGTAGTCGAGGGCGAGTTCGACCTGGATGTCCTTGCGGCCGGGCAGGTCGAGGAAGTGCTGGTCGAGCGTCCAGCCGTCGGGGGCGACCAGGCTCGGGTCGCCGGTGCCGCCCTCGTACTGGCCGCGGGTGACGTCCGGGGTGAGGATCGAGCGGGCGGCCTGCTCCGCGCCCGGCACGCCACGCCTGTTCGCGATGAACTCCCTTGCCTGGTCGGAGAGTCCCTCCTCGTAGGCGTTGCCGTTCTGGACCACCAGGCCGGTGATCCACTCCGGGTGCCGGGTGGCCAGGCGCAGGCCGACGGGGGCGCCGAAGTCGAAGACGTACAGCGCGAAGCGGTCCAGGCCGAGGGCGAGGCAGAAGCCCTCGATCACATCGGCGAGGGCGTCGAAGCGGTACGTGAAGGCGTCGGGCGCGGGGCTGTCGCTGTGGCCGAAGCCCGGGTAGTCGGGGGCTATCAGGCGGTAGCGGGTGCCGAGCGCGTCGAGCAGCCGGGCGTACTGGTGGGAGGAGGACGGGAAGCCGTGCAGCAGCAGGAGCACGGGGGCGTCGAGCGGTCCGGTTTCGCGGTAGAAGACGCGCAGGCCGTCGACGTCGACGTGGCGGTGGTGGACGTGAGGGATCATCAGCTCGCTCATGCTAACCATTAAACAGCATGTGAATGGTTAGGCAAGATGCTGTTCGAACAAGACGCCTGCCGGGCAGGGCACATGAGCGAGCTGATCCGCTGTCACCGCGAGGGCCGGAGCACCGGCTCAGTGACCCCGCGCCTGCTCCTGCTGCACCAGGTGGTCGAGCACCTCGGGCATCGCCTCGACCCCGCCGGCCTGGGTCGGCGAGGTGCGGTACTCACCCTGGACGACGACCGTCGGCAGCTCGTTGACGCCGTAGCGGGTGAAGTCGGCGGCGGCCTCCTCGACCGACCGCGTCACCTCGGCGGAGCGGTACGTCTCGCCGAACGCCTTGGCGTCGACGCCCTGCCGCGCGGCCCAGTCGGTGGCGGTGGCCTCGGTGGTGAGGTCGACCCGCTCGGTGTGCACGGCGCGGAAGACGCTGACCTGGAGGCGGTCGACCTGGCCGAGGCGCTCCAGCGTGTAGAAGATCCGGGCGTGGCTCCGTTGCGCGGCCTCGTCCGGACTGCCGGGCCAGACGGCCGGGATGCGGCGCAGCGCGACATCGGCGCGGTGCTTCTCCGCCCAGGCCTGCAGGGGCTGTTCGAGCGCCTGGGAGTGGCTGCAGTCGTACCAGAAGAACTCGACCGCCTCGGTCCGGACGCTCTCACGGACCGGCTGCGGATGGTCGATCTTGACGAACTGGGCGCCCCCGAACGGGATTTGGTGGGTGATCGCGCCGGCCTGGACGGGGGACGCGGCAATCCCGACGGCGACGGCGAGCAGGACGGTGGACCGCAGCAGCGACTTCGATTTCACACCGGGCAGTGTGCTGGCGGCGGTTCGCTACCGGCCGGTTGCTGCGCACGGGCCGCGCCGGATTCGCCCGGACGGCGTAGCCGGGCCGGGCGCGCGGACGGGCCGGCCACCCGACGGGGTCGGCCCGGCCGCCCCGGTCGGCATGGCACCCCTGGCCCGCCTGGCCACCCCGGTCAGCGGGCGGCCTCCGGGCCCGCCGTCCATACCTCGGCGACCAGTTGCTGCCAGGCGTCCACGACGGCGCCCAGCTCGAAGTGCTCCAGCGCGTGCGCCCGGGCCGCCGCGCCGAGGCCCGCCCGGTTGACCGCGAGCACCTTGCCCAGCGCCTCGGCGAGGGCGAGCGGGTCCCCGGGGGCGACCAGCGCGCCGGTGGCGCCGTCCCGGACCACCTCGCGCACCCAGCCGACGTCGGTGGCCACGGCGGGCACCCCGGCCAGCGCCGCCTCGATCAGCGCGCCGGGCACGCCCTCGCTGTCGCTGGTCAGCAGCAGCGCGTCGGCGGCGCGGTAGAGCGGGGCCGGGTCGGGCAGCGGGCCGAGGAAGTGGGCGCGGGCGGCGGCCGGGTGGCGGGCCAGCGACTCGCGCAGCGGTCCGTCCCCGGCGACGGCGAGCCGGACGTCGGGCAGCCGGTCGAGCACGTCGAGGGCCAGGTCGAGCCGCTTCTCCGGGGCTATCGCCCCGATCCAGGCGACCAGCAGCACGTCGGCCGGCAGGCCCAGCGCGTGCCGCGCGGCACGCCGGTCGTCCCGGCCGTCGGCGGGCGGATAGCTCTCAGCGGCACGGGAGTTGGGGATCACGTGCACCTTTCCGTCGGGCAGCCGGAACTGCTCCTCCAGGACGACGCGCGCCTCGTCGGTGAGGGTGGTGACGGCGGCCGCGCGGTGCATCAGCGCGCCGCCGCGCACCCGGCGCAACCGGTTGGCGGTCCAGTAGCGCGGGTGGCCGACCGAGACGTAGACGAAGGGCGTACGGGTCCCGGCCAGGGCGAGGGCGCAGGCGGCCAGGGTGTCCGAGCCGTGGGCGAGCACCACGTCGGCGGCGCGGGAGGCGGAGCGCAGCGCCCGCAGGGTGCTCGGGTGCAGCCGGCCGGGGCCCAGCACGGCGGCGGAGCGCAGCCCGGCGGCGGCGGAGCAGTCGACGGCGGCCCGGCCGGCGGCCTCGGGGTCCGGGCTCGCGGCCCCGGAGCCCTGACCTGCGGAATCGGGGCCCCGGCCTGCGGAACCGGGGCCGGTGGAGTCCCGGCCCGCCCCGGCGGGGCCGGAGGGGACGGCCGGGTGCGGGGCGAGGGCGCACAGCGCGGAGGACTGCCCCCGACGGCCCAGTTCCCGGTGGAGGTCACGGGCGAAGTTCTGCGCGCCGCCCCGGCGTGAGTCGCTGATCAGGTGCAGGACACGCGGACGGTTTCCGGCCGGATCGGCCGACAAATGGTCGGGCATGGACCGACCTTGGCACAGTGCTCCGCCCGGTACATCCCCTTCGCGCAACCTGATGGTGGCCCATCCGCCCGCGCTTGTACACCGGATGTGCGCCACGGGGCCGCCGTCGTGCGCCGTACGCGACCGCCGTGCGCCCCGTCTCGCCCCCTGCCGCGCTCCGGTCCACCCTGTCGCGCCGGGTCG
Source organism: Kitasatospora sp. NPDC001225 (assembly GCF_053597855.1). NCBI lineage: Bacteria > Bacillati > Actinomycetota > Actinomycetes > Kitasatosporales > Streptomycetaceae > Kitasatospora > Kitasatospora sp. NPDC001225. The sequence continues at coordinate 29,345 of NZ_JBSFJC010000023.1, read as the reverse complement.
GCGCCGCCCCGGACCGGCGCGTGCCGGTGTCACATGCGGCGCCACACGCGGTGCCACAGGGGCGAGTTGGAGCGGCTGACCAACCGACTGGCTCGGCTGTTCGACCGGGGAAAGGCCGGTACGCGGAGCGTCCCCGCCCCGCAGGGCCCACGGACGCGGGGCACCGCGGCGGTTACCCGATTCGGGTGAACGCGGTTGGACCTCGGCCCGGCCCGCTCGGCAGGATGTCCGGCCTGGGGCGGCACCCGCCGTGCCGCCCCATCTCCCCCTCCCCCGTACGGATTTGGAGTCACCCGGTGTTCAAGGGATTCCGCAGCTTCCTGCTGCGCGGAAACGTGGTGGACCTCGCGGTCGGCATCGTGATCGGCGCTGCCTTCACCGCCGTCGTCACCGGGTTCGTCAGCGCCTTCCTCACCCCGCTGGTCGGCGTCGCGTCCGGCGCCGTCGGCGACTTCACCCAGAAGACCTTCGACGTGGCCGGCACCCGGTTCCCGTACGGCCTCTTCGTCAACGCGGTCATCGGCTTCGTCCTGACCGCCGCCGTCATCTACTTCGCCGTGGTGCTGCCGGTCGGCAAGCTCCAGTCCCGCTTCGAATCGGCCAAGCCCGCGCCGGCCGCGAAGGTGGACTGCCCGGAGTGCCTGAGCAGCATCCCGGCCGCCGCGACCCGGTGCTCCTTCTGCACCTCCGAGATCGGCAAGCCGGCCCTGCCCGCACAGGCCCAGGCCCTGCAGTCGCACTGAGCGCCGACACCCGGACCAGCGACGGGCCGCCGCCTGATCGGCAGCCGGCCATCGGGCCGACGGCCCAGGTCGCGGGCCTGAACCGGGCCCCGGAGAGCTGACGGGAATTTTATTCCCGAAACATTCACGAGCCCCCGTCGCCTGCTCGGCGGGGGCTCGAATGCGCCCGCGCACGCCCTGTCCGGGAAAAGTTTCTCCGCAGGGCCCCCGACCGTCCACCGGCCGGTCACCACAAGGCCTTCCGGGGCCTCCGTCCGGCTGCCGTTCGACCACTGACGGGGTGCCAAGGTTGTCCGGAACCGGTCGCCGGAATGTCCGTCTTTCCTACTTTCGAAACCTTTGTGCGAGCGAAGACTGTGTAAACACTCGAACTGCTCCCCCTCCCGCTCTCCTCAGCAGGCGCGTTGTGGGCTTACCGTATGCCCCATGACCTCGCCCCGCTCCTACGACGGAGTCGGCTACCCCTCTCCGTCCTACTCCTCCGGCACGCCGATCTACGACAGCCTCGTGGCTGAGCGCGGCGTCCCCCAGATCGCGCCCATCAACGTGCCGGCCGCCCTGCCGCCGGCACTGTCGTCCGGTTACGGATCCGGCCTCGGCCCGTCCTACGAGAACCGGTACGCCAACGGGTACGAAAGCGCCGGCAGCAACCTCCCCGCGCTGCCGCCCGCCCGCCTCGCCCTGGGCCCCGGCCCGAGCAGCGGCCCCTCCGCCGGCCCCGCCACGGCGTACATCCCCGCGCAGCCCGCGCCGGCGTACGCCGCCCCCCAGCCTCCGGTCCCCGGCTACGGCGCCCCCCAGCCGTACCAGCGACCGCAGCCCGGCACCCCCGCCTTCAGCCAGACCCCCGGAGGCGGCTACCAGCCGACCGGCGGCCAGAGCTTCGGCGGCCAGAACACCTTCATCGGCGCCCAGGGCGGCCAGCAGATCTTCGGCGCGCAGCCGGCCGGCGGACCGGGCGGTTTCGGCCAGGGCCAGCCCGCCGCCCCGCAGGGCTTCGGCGGCCAGCAGTCCTTCGGCGGTCCGGCCGCCGGCGGCCCCGGCTTCCAGGGCCAGGGCGGCGACCAGTCCTTCGGCGGTGCCCAGCTGCGCCCGGCCATGGCGCCGGTCGCGCCGGTCCGCCCGACGCAGCCGCAGCGCCCGGGCCCGTACGGCGAGTCCGGCCAGTTCCAGGGCGGCTACCAGCAGCAGGGCCAGGGCTACTGAGCCGCTGACACCCCGAGGCCGTCCCCCCACGCGGCCCGCACCCGCACCACCTGAGCAGCACCCGGCGCCCCCGTACGCCGGGCGAACGGAGAAACGGGTCATCCACGGACCGCCCGGAACGCCCCCCACGGCGTCCGGGCGGTCCGTGCGCATTAGAGGGCATTCCCGGCGAACCTCCGCAGGCTGGCAGGATGGAGGAATGCACCTCACCGGACTCCACGTCTACCCCGTCAAGTCGATGTACCGCCTGAGCCCGGACACCTCCGTGGTTCAACCCTGGGGTCTGGCCGGAGACCGTCGCTGGATGCTCGCCGACGCGAACGGACGCTTCGTCAGCCAGCGCGAGGACGCGGCCCTCGCACGGGTGCGGACCGGACTGCTGCCCGACGGCGTCCTCACCCTGACCACCCCCGACGGCTCCCGGATCGAGGTCCCCGCCCCCGCCGTCGCGGCCGGCGACCCGCTCGCCGACGTCGAGGTCTGGGGAACGCGCTTCCGTGCCGCGGAGGCCGACAAGGAGACGCACCGGTGGATCGCCGAACACCTCGGCGACTACCGCCTGGTGCACCTGGACGACCCGCGCGCCCGGCCGGTCGACCCCGAGTACAGCGCGCCCGGCGACAGCGTCTCGATGGCCGACGGCTATCCGCTGCTGCTCACCACCACCGCCTCGCTGGACCGCCTCAACGAGCTGATCGCCGCCGAGAACCCGGACGGCCACGAGACCCTGCCGATGGAGCGCTTCCGTCCGAGCGTGGTGATCGGCGGCACCGAGCCGTGGGCCGAGGACACCTGGCGCCGGATCCGGATCGGCTCGGTCACCTTCAAGGTGGTCAAGCCGTGCGGCCGCTGCATGATCACCACCACCGACCAGGAGACCGGCGAGCGGCGCGGCAAGGAGCCGCTGCGCACCCTGGCCCGGCACCACCGGCTGCTGCGCAAGGCCGCGTTCGGGCAGAACCTGATCCCCGAGCGGCCGGCCGGCGTCGAGGGGGACGAGCTCGGCACGCTGCGGCTGGGCGACGAGCTCGAGGTGCTCGAGGACGGGGCGCACTGGCCCGCCGACGGGCGCTGAGCGCTCGGGCCGGTTCTCCGGGAGAGTGGGCCGCTCCCGCCGACCCTCCGCGCCGGCTGCCGACGGTCGAGTACTGACCACCGACCATCGGATGCCGACCGCCGACCGCCCGTGCCGGGGGGCGGGGCGCATCGGCCCGTGGACCGGCGCCGGGCACGCGCCGCACTCCGAAACCGGCGCGCCCGGACGGAACCACCGCTGTGCGCGCTCGTTGAAACAAGTGGTCGGAACCTGTGGCGGCGCTGAGCGCTACCGGTGTCCGCGCGACCGCGGGCGGCCGGACCACCCACGTGGGCGCGCTACGGTGGGCGGACGGCCCGCGCACCCCCGCGCGTTCGGCCCGTTGATCGCCGGCTCGACGAAGGTGGGGACGACAGACCGTCATGGCTGAGCACAGGGTCCGGGTCACCCAGGACAGCGCATCCCGCTGGCGTCGCCGCGCGGGCGAGTACGACACGCTCGCGGAGGCCCTGGCCGCCGCCGAACCGGGCGACACGGTGACCGTCCGCCCGGGCACCTTCCGGGAGAACGTGCTGCTGGACAAGCCGGTGACGATCGTCCCGGCCCAGGGCCCGGGGACGGTCCGGATCGACCCGCCCTCCGGGGTGGCGCTCACCGTGACCGCCGCCGCCACCGTGCGCGACCTGGTGGTCGAGGGCGGCGACAGCACCACCCCGGCCGTGCTGGTCACCGGGCCGGAGGCGACCCCCTCCTTCAGCGGCTGCCGGGTGGAGACCCGCTCGGCCACCGGCATCGAGGTCACCGGCGGTGCCCGGCCGACCCTGCGCGGCTGCGTGGTCACCAACCCCGGCGGGCTCGGGCTGCGGCTGCGCGGCCCGGACACCGCCGCCGCCTTCGAGGACTGCGAGGTCGCCGCCGCCGGCCAGGCCGGACTGGCCGTCCTCGGCGGCGCCACCGCGGCCCTGGACCGCTGCCGCGTCCACCACGCCTCCGGCGCCGGCGTCCTGCTCTCCGACCCCGGCAGCGCCGCCGAACTGACCGGCTGCGAGATCTACGAGATCCGCGGCAGCGGCGTGCAGGCCGAGGCGCAGGCGGGCGGGCGGCTGGTCGACTGCGAGATCCACCGGGTCACCGGCAACGGTCTCACCCTGGACGGCGAGGCCGAACTGGTGCTCACCGGCTGCCGGGTGCACGACCTGCCCGAGAACGGCGCCGACCTGCGCGGACGCGCCCGGCTGAGCCTCGCCAACAGCACCGTCCGGGACTTCGGGCGCGGGGCGCTGTCGGTCTGGGACCAGGGCACCGAGGCGGTCGCCGAGTCCTGCGAGATCCACGGCTCGACCGGCGAGTACCCGGCGCTCTGGGTCAGCGACGGCGCCCGACTGACCCTCACCGACTGCTCGCTGCACGACCTGCCGGACGCCCTGTTCGTCCTCGACCGGGACTCCGCCGCCACCGCCGAGGGCTGCTCGTTCAGCCGGATCCGCAGCTCGGCGGTCTCGGTCAGCGGCGGGGCCACCGTCTCCCTGGCCTCCTGCCGGGTGCAGGAGGCGGGCACCGGGCTCTGGTTCCGCGACCACGGCAGCGGCGGACTGCTCACCGACTGCGAGATCTCCGACGTGGCCACCGGCGTGATCGTCACCAAGGGCGCCGACCCGGTGCTGCGCGCCTGCACCGTACGGGCCAGCACGGACGCCGGGGTGTACGTCTCGGCCCAGGGGCGGGGCACCTTCGAGGACTGCCGGGTCTCGCAGGGCAAGGGCTTCGGCTTCCACATCATCGACGGCTGCCGGACCCAGCTCACCCGCTGCCGGGCGGAGCACAACCAGCGGGCCGGGTTCGAGTTCTCCGAACCGGGTCCGGTCACCGAGGGGTGCATCTCGGACGACGTCGGGGCGGCTCCGGTGCCGTCCGCTCCCGCCCCGCCCGGCGGCGGGGCGGGGCCGGGATCCGCGGGTGGGCGCGGTCCGGGGCTGGGGTCGTCGTACGGGTCCACCGACGTGCCCGCGCCGCGGACCGCCCAACTGACCACGGTGGCACCGCTGTTGGCGTCGGCCGCGGCCGGTTCGGCCGCGATCTCGCCGATCCCGGACTGCCGGCCGGCCGAGGAGGCGCTCGCCGAACTGGACTCGCTGGTCGGGCTGGCCACGGTGAAGCAGGAGGTGCGCACACTGATCGACCTGATCTCGGTCGGCCGGCGCCGCCGCCAGGCCGGGCTCAAGGCTCCCTCGCTGCGCCGCCACCTGGTCTTCACCGGCGCACCCGGCACCGGCAAGACCACCGTCGCCCGGCTGTACGGCGAGATCCTCGCCTCGCTCGGGGTGCTCCAGCGCGGACACCTGGTCGAGGTGGCACGGGTGGACCTGGTCGGCGAACACATCGGCTCCACCGCGATCCGCACCGCGGCCGCCTTCGACCGGGCGCGCGGCGGGGTGCTCTTCATCGACGAGGCGTACGCGCTGGCGCCCGAGGACGGGGCGCGGGACTTCGGGCGCGAGGCGATCGACACCCTGGTCAAGCTGATGGAGGACCACCGCGACGAGGTGGTCGTCATCGTGGCCGGCTACACCGCCGAGATGGAGCGCTTCCTCTCCGCCAACCCCGGTGTCTCCTCCCGTTTCTCACGCACCATCGGCTTCCCCGACTACACGGCGGACGAGCTGCTGGAGATCGCCCGGTCGCAGTGCGCCGAGCACGAGTACGCGCTCTCCGAGGAGACGGAGGAGGCGCTGCTGGAACACTTCGGCGGGATGGAGCGCGGCCCCAACTTCGGCAACGGGCGCACCGCGCGACAGGTCTTCGAGACCATGGTCGAGCGGCACGCGGTACGGATCGCCCATCTCGCGGACCCGTCCACGGAGGAGCTCCAGCTGCTCGTCCCGGCCGACCTGCCCACGGCGCCGCTGCCGTAGGGCCCACTGCGGTAGGGCCGGCGGCCGGGGAACTCGTCGGCCGCGCCGGGCCGTTGAGGCGGGCATGGGTGTGCTGTTGACGGGCGCGGCGGGCGGGTTGCTGCTGCCGGCCGGACTGGTCGTGGTGTTCTTCCTCGGTGCGGTGGTGCGGCGGCTGCGCGCCCGGCCGGCGGTGGGACCCGACGGCGGGCACGGCGGTGGGCGCGGCGACGGGCGCGGCGCGGGTGCGACCGCGACGGAGGAGCTGCACGCGCTGCTCTACCCGAGCAAGCGGGTGCAGCTGGAGCAGCGACGGGTCGAGCTGGTGCTGCGGGACGACGAGCACGACGGCGCGCCGAAGCGGACGGGGATCGACCTTGCGGGCGGTCGGGCGGTGATCCGGCGGGTGGCGGGCACCGGCTGACGGCTGACGGCTGACGACGAACAGGCGACAGCGAACAGATAACAGACGACAGCTGACAGAGTTTGAAATCTGTCAGCTGTCACCCGTCCGCCGCCCGGCGCGTCAGCCCGTCCAGGCGCCGCCGGCCAGGAAGGACTCCATGGCCGCCCGGTAGGGCGCGATGTCGATCCGCTCGCCCGCCAGCCAGTCGTCCGAGTAGTACTTGTCCAGGTAGCGGTCCCCCGGGTCGCAGATCAGGCCGACCACGCTGCCCGTCCGCCCGGCCGCCCGCATCTCGGCGACGATCCGCAGCGCGCTCCACAGGCCCGTCCCGGTGGAGGCCCCCGCCTTCTTGCCAAGCACCTGCTCCAGCACCCGGACGGCGGCGATCGACGCGGCGTCCGGCACCTTCATCATCCGGTCGATCGCCCCGGGGACGAAGCTCGGCTCCATCCGCGGCCGTCCGATGCCCTCGATCCGCGAGCCACTCTCGCAGACGGCCTCCGGATCGTGGCGCACCCAGCCGTCGAAGAAGCAGGAGTTCTCCGGGTCCGCGACGCAGATCCGGGTGTCGTACTGCATGTAGTGCACGAACCGGGCGATGGTCGCCGAGGTGCCGCCGGTCCCGGCGGTGGCCACGATCCAGGCCGGCTCGGGGTGCGGCTCCAGGCGCAGCTGGGCGAAGACCGACTCGGCGATGTTGTTGTTGCCGCGCCAGTCGGTGGCCCGCTCGGCGTAGGTGAACTGGTCCATGTAGTGCCCGCCGGTCTCCTCGGCGAGCCGGGCGGAGGCCTCGTACACCTCGTCCGAACGCTCGACCAGGTGACACTCGCCGCCGTGGAACTGGATCAGGTCGATCTTGGACTGACTGGTGCTCTTCGCCATCACGGCGATGAACGGCACGCCGACGAGCTGGGCGAAGTACGCCTCGGAGACGGCGGTGGAGCCGCTGGAGGCCTCGATCACCGGCTTGCCGGGCCGGATCCAGCCGTTGCAGAGCCCGTAGAGGAAGAGCGAGCGGGCCAGGCGGTGCTTGAGCGAGCCGGTCGGGTGGGTGGACTCGTCCTTGAGGTAGAGGTCGATCCCCCACTCCGCGGGCAGCGGGAAGCGCAGCAGATGGGTGTCGGCGGAGCGGTTGGCGTCGGCCTGGACCTTGCGCACCGCCTCCTTGAGCCAGGCGCGGTACTCCGGGTCGGAGCGGTCGACGTCGGCGGTCGGCTCGATGCCGGACTGGGTGCTCATGGTCGCTGTCTCCCTCGTGGTGGCCCCCCGATGCTCACTACGAGTGTATGAGAGTCACGATAAGTGACCGTTTTCGAAGAGCCAGCTTCCGCTTATCGCCGCCAGGACAGATCTGGTCACCGTCGGGGGCGGAACCCATCGACCAGGGCAGACCCGATCGCCGTCAGGGCAGCACCGGCACCGACTGCGGGTCCGCCAGGTACGGCCCCCAGCCCAGCTCGGCCGCGCCCGCGAGCGCGCCGTGCGCCAGCTCCGCGCCGACGATCGGCACCCGGCCGCTGCGCCCCCACAGGCTGCGCTCGGCGACCACCGACCGCAGCCGGTCGGGCGCGGCCTCCAGCAGGTGGAGGTGCAGCCCGCTGAGGACCACCCGGTCGGGGTTGAGGATGTTGGCGACGCCCGCCAGGCCGAGTCCGAGCCGGTCGATGACGTGCTCCACCGCCGCCCGCGCCCGGTCGTCCGTCGCGGCGGCCCGGCACAGCTCGCGCGCCTGGTCGAGCAGCGGGCGTCCCGGTTCCGGGGTGAGCCCGGCGGCGGTGAACAGCGCGTCGGGGTCGGTCTCGGAGTTCAGGCAGCCCCGGTTGCCGCACATGCAGGGCCGACCCTGCGGGTCGACGGTGAGGTGGCCGACCTCCAGGGCGAGGCCGGCGCTGCCGGTGTGCAGGTGCCCGTCGATGACCAGCGCGCCACCGACGCCGCGGTGGCCGGAGGTGACGAAGAGCAGGTGGCGGGCGCCGCGGCCGGCGCCGTGCCGGTACTCGGCGAGCGCGGCCAGGTTGGCGTCGTTGGCGATCGCGGTGGGCAGCGGGCGCAGCGCCTTCGGGCCGTGGTCGGCGCGTCCGACCTCGACGTCGTACAGGTCGGCGACCGGGGTGCCGCTCGGCCAGGCGAAGTGCAGCGCGGCGAGGGCGGTGCCGTCCGGCTCGGTGACCGGGTTGGGCAGCGCGAGCGCGGCGCCCAGGCAGCGGCGGTCGGTCGCGCGGGCGAGTTCGGCACCGGCCACGGCGACGGCGCGCAGCATCCGGACCGGGTCGGTGGCGGCGGGCAGCGGCAGGTGGACGGGCGGGTCGAGCAGTCCGCCGAGGCCGGCCAGGGTGACGCTCAGTCCGTCGGCGTGGATCTGCCCGGCGACCACGACCGGGCCGTTCGGGTCGATCGCGAGCCGGTGCGACGGGCGGCCGCGGCCGCCGCCGGCCGGGCGCGAGTCGACGGTGATCAGGCCGAGCGCCTCGAGTTCGGCGGTGACCGCGCCGGCGGTGGCCCGGGTGACGTCCAGTGCGCGGGTGAGCGCCGAGCGGGTCGGCGTCTGGCCGGTGTGGATCAGGGAGAGCGCTGGGCCGAGCAGCGTCCGGCCCCGGTCGGGAGCCGCGCGGCGGTGGTTGTCGCGCTGCGCGTCGGAGTCGTTCCCGGTACCGGGCCTCGGGCTTGATGGTGAGAGCTGCACGCCCCTATTGTGACTTTGTGTCGCTTCGAAACAAAATCGGTTCACGCACCCGGCCCGATCGCCCCTCCTCCCAGTCTCGCAGCACACCCCCGGTGACGGACAGCCCCTGGGGTCCTGCACGCATCGCCCTCACCGCGTTCTTCGCCGTCGACGGCTTCCTCTTCGCCTCCTGGGTCGTCCGCATCCCGGACATCCGCAGTCAGGTCAGCGCCTCGCACAGCGCCCTCGGGCTCGCCCTGCTCTGCCTGTCCATCGGCGCCGTCCTCACCATGCCCGTGATCGGCCGACTCTGCCTGCGGTACGGCTCCCGGCCGGTGACCGTCGGCTCGCTCGCCCTGCTCAGCCTCGCCGTGCTACTGCCCGCGCACGCCCACTCGGTCACCGCGCTCGGCGGGGTGCTGCTGCTGTTCGGCGCGGGGTACGGCGGGGCCAACGTCGCGATGAACAGCGCCGCCGTCGACCTGGTCGCGCAGCTGCGGCGGCCCGTGATGCCCAGCTTCCACGCCGGGTACAGCTTCGGCGGACTGGTCGGCACCGGCGTCAGCGGACTGCTCGCCGGCCCGCTGAGCACCGCATGGGCGCTCGCGCTCAGCGCGGCGCTGGGCATGGCCGTCACCGTCGGCGCGGGCGTCGTCCTGCTGCGCAGCCCGGCGGCGGCAGCAGTCGCACCGGGCCATACGGACCGTACGAGCCACACGGGCCGCACGGCGGAACCGTCCGGGACCGCGCGGCCGGACGCGGGCTCGACCCGCCCCCGTACCCGCCTGCTCGTCCTGCTGCTCGGCCTCACCGCGCTCTGCACCGCGTACGGCGAGGGCGCGATCGCCGACTGGGCCACGCTCCACCTCACCGACGACGTCCGGGCGAGTTCCGTGGTGGCCGCCACCGGCTACGGCGCGTACGCGTTCGCGATGGCCGGCGGGCGGGTCGGCGGCACCTGGCTGTCCATCAGGCTCGGCCAGACCCGGCTGATGCTGTTCGGCGGGCTGACGGCGGCGGTCGGCATGCTGGTCGCCGCCCTGGCGCCGGTGGTGCCGGTGGCGATCTGCGGGTTCGTGCTGGTCGGCCTCGGCCTGGCCAACCTCTTCCCGCTCGCCATCGCCCGGGCCGGTGCGGCGGGCGGGCCGCAGGGCGTCGCGTTCGCCTCCTCGCTCGGCTACGGGGGGATGCTGATCGGCCCGGTGGTGATCGGCTTCCTCGCCGACGCGGCCGGACTGCCGCTGGCCCTCACCACGGTCACCCTCGCGGCCACGGTGGCGGCGCTCCTGCCGCTGTCGGTCGGACGGCGGGTGACGGACGACCGGTGACGGTCGACAGGCAACGGATGACAGGGAACAGCGAACAGATAACAGCCGACAGATAACAGCTGACAGACACTGAAATCTGTTATCTGTCACCTGTCATCTGTCATCCGCCGTGTGACAGGATGCGAGGCCATGACGACCAGCGAACGCTTCCAGGTACTGCGGGCGGGCGAGCGCCCGGCGACGGCGTGGCTCAACGGGGGCGGGGTGACCAGGGAGGTCGCCGGGTTCCCGGTCGGCGCCGGACTGGACGCCTTCGACTGGCGGGTCAGCCTCGCGGACGTCGCCTCGGCGGGGCCGTTCTCCCCGTTCCCCGGGATCGACCGGGTGATCACCCTGGTCGAGGGCGCCGGCATGGCGCTCACCGTCGACGGTACCGAGCAGCTGGTCGACGCGCCGTTCCGGCCGTTCGCCTTCTCCGGCGACGCCACCACCGACTGTCGGCTGCTGGCCGGCCCGGTGGTGGACTTCAACGTGATGACGCGCCGCGGGCGGGTCGAGGCCGCGGTCGACCTGGCCACCGCGGCCACCACGGTCGACGTCCCGGACGGGAGCACCGCCCTCCTGGTCTGCCTCGTCGGCACCGCCACCATCCACGACGCCACCATCCACGGCGCCTCCGTCGACGGCGGCACCATCGACGGCGTCGAACTCGCCCGCTACGACGCCGCGTTGTTCGACACCCCGGGCACGTACGAGCTGCACCCGGACGGCACCACCGCCGTCATCGCCTTCCGCACCGCGCCCTGAGAGCCGGTCAAGGGCCGCACCACCGAACAGCGGCGCTCCCACCTCCCGGGACCACCCCGGGGGCAGGAGCGCCGCCGCCGCTTCACCCGCAGAACACCGGCGTGGCGTGCCCCGGATCCAGCGCGTTGGTGACCAGGTGCAGCGCCGTCGGCGAGAACGCGATCCCGACGTGCTCCACCAGCGAGACCGGGCAGTGTTCCTGCACCACCTGGTTGTCGACGTCCGGGCCGCTCAGGAACTGGGTCCGCCACGGGGTGACGACTTCATCGAGGACCGTCGAGATCACCGTGTAGCGCACGCCCGGTACGGTGTCGGGCCGGGAGGCCATCACCGTGTTGAAGTCGGAGCCCACCGCCTGGTCCCGGCAGGCCTTGCAGACCGTGTAGATCAGGTCCGCGACGCCCGGGAAGTACGGCACCAGGTTGGTGATCCCGTCGAGCGTCGTGCCGTGGTTGGACGGCGCCAGCCCGACCAGCCTGCCGACCTTGGACCCGCCACCGAGGAACTTGAGGTAGTAGTTCGGCAGCATGCCGCCCTGCGAGTGCCCGACGATGTCGACCTTGGCCGCGCCGGTCGCGGTCCGCACCAGGTCCACGAACCGGCCGAGTTGGGCCGCCGACTCCGGCACCGGCCCGAGGCCGCCGATCGGCAGCAGCAGGCCGCTGCCGCTGGAGGTGACGCCGGGGATCATCCCGTAGTCGAGGGCGAAAACGCAGTACCCGAGGCTCTTCAGCAGCGGGGAGAGCGCCAGCCAGTTCTCGTAGCGGTTGGCGAAGGTGCCGTGCACCAGGACGACCGGGTCGGGGTGCGCGGTGGTCGGCCGGCAGGTCCAGTCGTTGGCGCCGGGCGGCGAGGCCACCGTGTCGCCGTCCGGCGGCAGTTCGGCGGACGAGGCGGACGAGCTGGACGAGGCGGACGCTGCGGACGAGCCGGCCGCGACGGCCGAGGCGCTCGCGACGGGCACGGCAGCGCTCGCCGGCGACACCGTCGCACCGGCCAGCACCGCCCCCGCCAGCAGCAGCGCACCCAGCGCGCCTGCGCCCCTGCGGCGCACCGGAGTTGCGGAGAAGCGGAGAAGTGGGGTTCTCAACTGTTGCCTCCACAGCGGAAGTTTGTTACCAACAGGTAACCCGAGGGCACCATCATGCGGTCGCCCCTCCGGCCCGGCCCTTGGGCGTCCCCCAGACCTGGACGGTGTTCTCTGTGACCGGTCACAACGCACCCCACCCCGCACCCCCGAACACCTCCGACCGGACGCCGGACTGGCACGTCCCGGTGATCGGCGGGCTCCCGGCCGACCAGCGACTGCTCGGCGGCGTACGGGAGCTGGCCGAGACCGTGGTCGCCGCCCTGCTGGAGCGGGTGCCGGTCTACCGCCGGCTGCCCCGCGAACAGCTCACCGGCGAGCTGACCCGGGACACCGAGCGCCGCATCCGCGCCCTCGCCCACACCGTACGGACCGGACTCCCCGCCCCCGCCGAGGAGTTCACCGCCGTCCGGGAGGCCGCCGCCCGGCGGGCCGAGGAGGGCCTGCCGCTGGACGCCGTCCTGCTCGCCCACCACCTCGGACTGGAGGTCTGCTGGGAGTTCGCCACCCGGCACGCCCGGGACGACGACGCCGCCGACCTGCTCGCCCTCAACCGGCTGCTGCTCGACCAGCTCCGCCAGGCCGTCACCGCCGCCGGGGCGGGCTATCTGGACGGCCGCCGCCCGGCCACCGGCCGGCGGGACTCGGCCCGGCACTCCCTGCTCGGCGCGCTGCTCGCGGGCACCCCCGCCGACGCGGCCGCCGAGCGCGCCGGGCTCCGTCTGCCCACCGGGTACGCCGTGCTCTGCCTGTCCCTCGCCGACCACCCCGACGAGCACTCCCCCGGTGTCGATCCGGGCATCGCCGCCCTCCGCAAACTCCGCCGGTTCGAGGCCGAACTCGACCACCGCACCCGGCAGTCGGCGCTCACCGCGCTCACCCCCACGGGCGGCCTGGTGCTCGTCCCGTTCGGACCGTCACCCGGTCCGGACGAGGACGGGGCCGGCGAGGCGCCGTGGCCGCTGCTCGCCGCCGCCCTCGCCGCGGCGGCCCGGGCGGCCGGCGTTCCCGTCCTGGCCGGGGCCGCGACCGCCACCCCCGCCGAGGTGCCCGGCGCGGCCGCTCTCGCCTACGAAGTCCTCGACGTGGCAAGGGCGTTCGGCCGACCTCCGGGGCTGCACCGGCTGGACGACGTCCTGCTGGAGTACCAGCTCACCCGCCCCAGCCAGGCCCGCTCCCGGCTCGCCGCCCTGCTCGAACCGCTCGCCGACGCCGGGGAGTTGCTCATCACCCTGCACACCCACCTGGCCGGCGGCCTGAACCGCCGCCACACCGCGAGCGCCCTGCACCTGCACCCGAACACCGTCGACTACCGGCTGCGCCGGATCGCCGCACTGACCGGCCTGGATCCGGCCCGCCCCGCCGACCTCCCGCGGATCGCCGCCGCCATCGCCGCCCGCACCGCCGAACAGGCCTCCCTCGCCGGGTAGTTCGGGACGGCTGCCAGTGCCGGGCCGGTGCCCGGCGACCGACCTCAGCCCTGCTCCCCCGGCAACCGCAGGTCCCAACCGACCAGGGCGCGCAGCTGCTCCGCGGTCACGCCGTCCGGCACCGGCTGCGGAGCATCGTGGCGCAGCGGCGGCTGCCAGCCCTTCTCCTCCGTCCAGCGGCGCACCACTTTGGCCGGCGCCCCGGCGACCACGCTGTGGTCGGGAACGTCGCCGCGCACCACGGCGCCCGCCGCGACCACCACGTTGCGGCCGATCCGCGCCCCCGGCAGGATCACCGCGCCGGTGCCGATCCAGCTGCCCGTGCCGATCTCCACCGGTTCGTTGCGCGGCCACTGCTTGCCGATCGGCAGCTCGGTGTCCCGGTACTCGTGCGACTGGTCGCTGATGTACACGCCGGGGCCGGTCCACACGTCGTCGCCGATGACGATCGACTGGTGGCCGACGATGTGGCTGTCCCGGCCGATCACGCAGCCGCCGCCGATCCGCACGATCGGCTCCGGCCCGAGGTCGAGCCCGGGCAGGAAGCCCGCGCTGATGGTGACCCGCTCGCCGATGATCGAGAACGGCCCGATGGTGATCCACTGCTCGTTGAACACCGCCCCGAGCGGGAAGCTGAGCGTCGTGCCGTCCCCCAGCTCGCCGAACCGGTACGGGCCGGGGTTGCGGCTGGTGACCGCTCCGGTCCGCTGCACCCAGCGCCAGCCCCGGTGGACGAGGCGTCCGGCGGCGCGGCGGCCACCGGTCCGGACGGCTGAGACGAGCGAACGGGTTATCGGCATGCGCTCACGTTACCGGCCCGTAGCATCCGCCCGTCCGCCGGGAGGCAACCGGAGGAATGTCCGAAATCCGCGACCGGCGGACGGGCCGCGATGGAAGACTCCGTCCCATGGAGATCACCGAGCACATCGACGCGCTGCGCCGCGAGGGCACCAGGCTCGCCGAGGCCGCGGCCCGTACCGAGTTGTCCGCCCCCGTACCGACCTGTCCGGACTGGCAGCTGACGAAGCTGCTGCAGCACATCGGCTCCGTCCACCGGTGGGCCGCCGCGATCGTGTCCGGAGGCGCGCCGACGCCGCCGGACGAGGCGGACGCGCAGGCCGCCGTCGGGCCGCTGCCCTCGGACGCCGAGCTGCTCGACTGGTACCGCGAGGGCCACGCCGCCCTGGTGGACACCCTCACCGCGGCGCCCGCCGACCTCGAGTGCTGGACCTTCCTGTCCTCGCCCAGCCCGCTGGCGTTCTGGGCCCGGCGCCAGGCGCACGAGACCGCCGTGCACCGCCGCGACGCCGACGCGGCCGCCGGGGTGCCCGGTCCGGTCGTGGACACCGCGCTCGCCCTCGACGGCATCGACGAACTGGTGAGCGGCTTCACGACCCTCGGCCGGTCCAAGCTGCGCAGCGACCGGCCGCGCACCCTCCTGGTCCGGGCCACCGACGGCCCCGGCTCCTGGCACCTGACGATCACCCGGGAAGCGCCGGTCGTCACCACCGGCGAGGGCCCCGAGCCGGCCGATCTGACCCTCGCCGGCCCGGCCCACGAGCTCTACCCGCTGCTGTGGAACCGGCTGTCCGCCCAGCAGGCCGGGGAGGTCAAGGCGATCGGCGACCAGAGCCTGCTCGCCCTCTGGAGCGAGACGGCGGCGGTCCTCTGACCGTACCGGCCGCGACCCCTGCGCACGGGTCGTCACGCCCGGGGGCGGCGACGCCCCCGGGCGAACGGGCACCCGGGCGGACGGGCACCCGGGCGGACGGGCACCCGGTAAACCCGGCCCTCAGCGCACCCAGCGCGCGGGCCGCTTCTCCAGGAACGAGCGCATCCCCTCCTGCGCCTCCGCCGAGCCGAAGAGCCGCGCCGACAGCTCCACCAGCTCCTCCGCGTCCCGCTCGAAGGAGCGCACCACCTCAGCGTTGGCCAGCCGCTTCGACTCCGCCAGGCCCTGCGGGGAGCCCAGGCGCAGCGCGTCCAGCAGGCCCTTGAGCGCCACGTCGGTGGCCTCGGCGGAGTCGGTGGCGCTGGTGATCAGCCCGATCCGAGCGGCCTCGGCGGCGTCGAAGACCTCGCCGGTGAGGTAGTAGCGGGAGGCGGCGCGCGGGTCCAGCTTCGGGCGCAGCGGCAGCGAAATGACGGCGGGCGCGAGGCCGAGCCGCACCTCGGTGAAGGCGAAGGTCGAGGCCGGTCCGGCGACGGCGAGGTCCGCCGCGCCGACCAGGCCGAGGCCGCCGGCCCGGACGTGGCCGTGGATGACGGCGATCACCGGCTTGGCGCAGTCCACGATCGCCCGCTGGAGCTCGACCAGGCCGCGCGGGCCGACCGTCGGGTCCGCGCCGGTCGCCTCGGAGAGGTCCGCGCCCGCGCAGAACACCTTGCCGGTGTGCCCGAGCACCACGGCGCGGACCTCCGGGTCGGCCGCGGCGGAGGCCAGTCCGGCGTGCAGCTCGGCCATCAGCCGGGTGGAGAGCGCGTTGCGGTTGTGCGGCGAGTCGAGGGTGAGCGTGGTGACGGCGTCAGCGGTGCTGACGTGGACGAGGGGCACTGCGCTGGTCATCGGCGGGGCCTGCCTTCCGGCTGAGGGTGGGTCGGACTGCGGGCGCGGTCCGGGAGGTGCCCGGACGACGCCCGGACGACTCTGGCACGCCCACCCGCCCCTCGGCCAGAGCGAGCCGGAGCGCCCGGGCCGTCGGGCTTGCCTGCCCGAGGGGGCATGGATCAGGATCCGTCCCATGACCACCTCTCACCTCACCCGCATCACGGAGCCGCCCGGAGTCGCGCCCGGCACCGGCTACACCCAGGTCGTCGCCGGAAGCGGCCGACTGGTCCAGGTGTCCGGGCAGGTCCCGTTCGACGAGAACCGGGACCTGGTCGGCCCGGGGGATCCGAAGGCGCAGGCGCGGCAGGTCTTCGAGAACCTCCGCCGCTGCCTGGCCGCCGCCGGGGCCGGGTTCGAGGACGTCGTGAAGTTCACCTACTTCATGACCGACATCGCCCACCTCGCCGTGGTCCGCGAGATCCGCGACGAGTACCTGGGCTCCGTTCCGCCGCCCGCTTCCTCCGCCGTGCAGGTCTCGGCGCTGTTCCGGCCCGACGTGCTGATGGAGATCGAGGCGATGGCGATCGTCCGCGAGTAGCGGGAGCGACGGGAGCACCAGGGAATAGCGGAGCGACGGGGGCGGCGAGACGGCGGGAGCATCGGGGACAACTCCCAAGTGGTACAGACCTGTTGACGCATTGGTCCAGTCCTCCTACAGTTCCCATGCCTTGCCTCCCCACGGCACAGGCATCGATCGCAAACGGATCAACCGCACGGATCAACCAAGGTTCTACGTCACCCTGTTCAACCCCCACAGTCACAGGGAGAACCATGTCCGCTCGATCCCGGGCCGGGCGCCCGCGCGTGCGCAGCAGACTGCTGGCACTGCTCTCCGTCCTGCTCCTGCCCCTCGCCGCGCTCACCGCGCTGGCCGCCCCGGCGCACGCCGCCGGAAAGCTCACCGCCACCTTCACCACGGCCGACAACGGCTCCTGGTGGCAGGGCACCTACATCGTCCACAACGACAACGCGACCGCGGTGAACGGCTGGACCCTGGAGTTCGACCTCCCGGCCGGCGTCACCATCGGCAACAGCTACAACGGCACCGCCACCGTGAGCGGCCGGCACGTCACCGCCACCGCGGCGTTCTACAACTCCACCGTCAACGCCCACGGCACCACCGAGCCGTACAGCTTCTGGTTCGTCGGCAACGGCCCGGTCACCGCCCCGCTCAACTGCCGTGTCAACGGCGACAAGTGCGACGGCAGCGCGGACGTCCCGCCGTCCGCGCCGGGCACCCCGACGGTCACCGAGTCCACCGCGCACACGCTCGCCCTGAGCTGGCCGGCCGCCACCGGCGGGGACTTCCCGGTCGCCTCCTACGACGTGCTGAGCGGTAGCACGGTGCTCGCCTCCAGCCCGTCCACCGGCGTGCTGGTCACCGGCCTCACCCCGGCCACCTCGTACACCCTGACCGTCCGCGCCAAGGACAGCCGCGGGAACACCGGCCCGCTCAGCGCGGGCGTCACCGCGTCCACCTTCGACCCGTCCACCGACACCTCGCCGCCCACCGCACCGGCCAACCTCCGGGCCACCGCGGTCGGTTCGACGGACGTGACGCTCGCCTGGAACGCCGCCACCGACAACGTCCGGGTCGCCGCGTACGACGTCTACCAGGGCGGCACCCTGGTGGCCACGGTCACCGGCAGCACGCTCGGCGCGACCGTCGGCAGCCTCTCCCCGTCCACCGCCTACACGTTCACCGTGAAGGCCCGGGACGCCGCCGACAACGCCTCGCCCGCCTCCGCCCCGCTCACCGTGACCACCTCGGACCTGGTCGGCGCCGGGAAGTACGCCCGGGTCGGCTACTTCGTCCAGTGGGGCATCTACGGCCGCCAGTACTTCGTCAAGAACCTGGACACCTCGGGCGCCGCCGCCAAGCTCGACGTCGTCAACTACGCCTTCGAGAACATCGATCCGGTCAACCTGACCTGCCAGGCCGGCGTCACCAAGGGCACCACCGCCAACCCGGAGGACCCGGACCAGGGCACCGGCGCCGGTGACGCCGACGCGGACTACGGCCGGGCGATGAGCGCCGACCAGTCGGTGGACGGCGTGGCCGACGACGGCTGGGGCAAACTCCGCGGCAACCTCAACCAGTTGAAGAAGCTGAAGGCCAAGTACCCGAACCTGAAGGTGGTCGTCTCGCTCGGCGGCTGGACCTACTCCAAGTACTTCTCCGACGCCGCCGCCACCGACGCGTCCCGCCAGAGGTTCGTCAAGTCCTGCGTCGACACCTGGATCAAGGGCAACCTGCCGGCCTACAACGGCGCCGGCGGCGACGGCGTGGCAGCGGGCATCTTCGACGGCATCGACCTCGACTGGGAGTGGCCCGGCTCCGCCGACGGCCACCCGGGCAACCACTGGAGCGCCAACGACAAGGGCAACCTGACCCTGCTGCTGGCCGAATTCCGCAAGCAACTGGACGCGTTGGGCGGCTCGCACAAGCTGCTCACCGCCTTCACCCCGGCCGACCCGGCGAAGGTCGCGGCCGGCTGGGACCTCTCGAAGATCTTCGGCTCGCTGGACATCGCCAACGTCCAGGGCTACGACTTCCACGGCTCGGGCAGCGACAACTCCTGGGAGCCGAACCGCACCGGCCACGCCTCCAACCTCTACCAGGACCCGAACGACCCCTACGCCACCCACTTCAGCGTGGACACGGCCGTCCAGACGTACCTGAACGCCGGGGTCAACCCGCGCAAGCTGACCATCGGCTTCCCGTTCTACGGGCGCGGCTGGCAGAGCGTCGCGGACGGCGGCGCGAACGGCGCCTGGCAGTCCGCGAACGGCGCCGCACCCGGCCAGTTCAGCGACGAGGCCGGCACCCGCGGGTACAACAACCTGATCACCAGCCTCTCCGGCCTCAAGGTCTACCACGACCCCAAGTCCGTTGCGACGTACGGCTACACGGGAGCCGGCGGGCAGTGGTGGACCTTCGACGACGCCTGGTCGATCTCGCAGAAGACCGCCTACCTCAAGTCGAAGAACCTGCTCGGCGGCATGATCTGGGAGATGTCCGGCGACACCCCGTCCGGCACCCTGATGTCCGCACTGGACACCGGGCTCAAGTAGCGCTCCCCGCAAGGGAAGCGGGGCCGGTGCCCCTCCCGCGCACGGAGGGACACCGGCCCCGCTCCACAGCGTCACGAGCTCACGACGCCACGGCGGCCGCCCTACCGCGAGGCCATCGACGCCAGCCGCCGCGCGGCCCGGTACTGCCGCAGCACCTGGGCGAAGGAGGTGTGCCCCTGGGTGGTCCGGGCGAAGGCCCGCCAGGCCGGCGGCACCAGGCAGACCGCCGCGTGGAACAGGTACGGCCGCCGCTCGAAGGCGCCCAGCAGCTGCTTGCCCGCGCGCATCTCCACGCCCAGCCCGGCCTTGACCGCGAACGCGTAGTTCAGCGCCTCGCGCCGCACCGCCGCCGCGTTGCCCGCCTCGGCGACCTGCACCGCCCACTCGCCGGCCAGCCGGCCCGAGCGCAGCGCGTACGAGATGCCCTCGCGGGTCCACGGCTCCAGCAGTCCGGCCGCGTCCCCGGCGACCAGCACCCGGCCGCGGGAGAGCGGCGAGTCCTCGGTCCGGCAGCGGGTCAGGTGCCCGGACTCGACCTGCGGGGTGAACCCGGACAGGCCCAGCCGGCGGATGTAGTCGGCGAGGTACTGCTTGGTCCGCTCGCCGTCGCCGCGCGCCGAGATGACGCCGACGGTCAGGCTGCTGGTCTCGGTCTTCGGGAACACCCAACCGTAACTGCCGGGCAGCGGGCCCCAGTCGAGGTGGATCCGGCCCGCCCAGTCGGCCGCGACCTGGGCCGGCACCGGGATCTCCGCCTCCAGGCCGAGGTCGATCTGGTCGAAGGTGACGCCGACGTGCCGGCCGATCCGGCTCGCGCTGCCGTCCGCGCCGACCACCGCGCGGGCCTCGAAGGTGCGCCCGTCGGCGGCCGTCACCAGGGCCGTCCGGTGCTCCCCGCCGCGCTGCTCGACGCCGGTGACGGTCACTCCGGTGACCAGCACCGCCCCGGCCTGCTTGGCCGCCTGCACCAGGCGCAGGTCGAACTCGTCCCGGTTGACCAGGCCGAACAGCATCCGCTTGGACCGCCGCGTACGGGTGTACCTCCCGTTGTAGGCGAAGGTGACGGCGTGCACCCGGTCCTGCAGCGGCAACCGGAAGTCCGGCGGCAGGCTGTCCCGGGAGGGGCCGATGATGCCGCCGCCGCAGGTCTTGTACCGGGGGTGTTCGGCCTTGTCGAGCAGCAGCACCCGGCGGCCCTGGGCCGCGGCGGCGTGCGCGGCCGAGGAGCCCGCCGGTCCGGCGCCGACCACCACGACGTCCCAGACGCCGTCCAGCGGCGCGGCCGCGTCGTCGGTCGGACCGCCCTCGGCCGGGCTGTCGAGCGGGCTACGGGAATCGGAGCTTCCGGAGTCAGTCACGTCGAGCAATCCTATGCGTCCGGCCGCGCCGGTCGAGCGCGCCGCCCCCGCACCGGCGCCACCCGGCCGTACGGCCCGCCCGAAGGCGGCCCCTCCCCCTGAGGCCCGGTCCGCGGCCCACCCTCGGAACTCCCTGTTCCGCTCCACCTATGATCGGCACTACCGCAAGCCGCCTCCTCCGCCCGCACCACCCCAAGGGCGGACCGTCCCCCCGGAGCCCCGATGTCACAGCCCCTGGCCGACGCCGTCCGATCCCTGATGGACCGTGCCCGCACCGACCTCGCCGAGCTGGTCGCCTTCCCGTCGGTCGCCGACCCGCGCCAGTTCCCGGTCGAGGAGTGCGAGAAGGCCGCGCGCTGGGTCGCCGACGCCTTCGCCGCCGAGGGCCTGACCGGCATCCGGCTGCTGGACACCCCGGACGGCACCCAGTCCGTCTACGGCGAGCTGCCCGGCCCCGAGGGCGCGCCGACCGTCCTGCTCTACTCCCACTACGACGTCCAGCCCCCGCTGGACGAGAACGCCTGGCACAGCCCCGCCTTCGAGCTGACCGAGCGCGACGGCCGCTGGTACGGGCGCGGCGCCGCCGACTGCAAGGGCAACATCCTGATGCACCTGACGGCGCTGCGGGCGCTGCGTCAGGTCCACGGCGACGCCTACCCGGTCGGTCTGAAGATCATCGTCGAGGGCTCCGAGGAGCAGGGCACCGGCGGTCTGGAGCGCTACGCCGAGGCCCACCCCGAGCTGCTCGCCGCCGACGCCATCATCATCGGCGACACCGGCAACTTCGCCCCCGGCCTGCCCACCGTGACCACCTCGCTGCGCGGCATGACGATCGTCGAGGCCACCGTCACCACGCTGGCCGGCAACCTGCACTCCGGGGCCTTCGGCGGCGCCGCCCCCGACGCGCTCCAGTCCCTGGTCCGGATGCTGGCCTCGCTGCACGACGAGAACGGCGACGTCGCGGTGGCCGGCCTGACCGCCGACCAGACCTGGACCGGCGTCCAGTACCCGGAGGAGCAGTTCCGCTCCGACGCCAAGGTGCTCGACGGCGTCGCCCTGACCGGCACCGGCACCCTCGCGGACCGCCTCTGGGCCCGCCCGGCCGTCACCGTCCTCGGCATCGACGCCCCGCCGGTGATCGGCGCCACCTCCTCCGTCCAGGCCACCGCCAAGGCCCTGATCAGCCTGCGCGTCGCGCCGGGCACGGACGCGGGCGCCGCCCAGGACGCCCTGGTCGCCCACCTGGAGGCGCAGGTCCCGCTCGGCGCCCGGCTCACCGTCGAGCGCCAGGGCAACGGCGCCCCGTTCCGCGCCGACACCAGCGGCCCGGCGTACGAGGCGATGGGCGAGGCGATGGCCGAGGCCTTCGGGACGGCCATGGTCGCCTCCGGCGAGGGCGGCTCGATCCCGCTCTGCAACACGCTGCGCTCGCTCTACCCGCAGGCCGAGATCGTGCTGATCGGCGTCGAGGAGCCGACCACCCAGATCCACGCGGTCAACGAGAGCGTCGACCCGCGGGAGCTGGAGCGGATGGCCCTCACCGAGGCGCTCTTCCTCCGCCGCTACGCCGAACTGCGCTCCGTCTGACGGACCTTCGCAGCGACGTCCCGAGGCTCTTCCCGGAGGACGTCCGGCCGCCCGCCGCGCAACCGGCGGGCGGCCGCCAGCACCGCCGCGTAACCGACCGCGCCCACCGCGAGCCCGGCCCCGGCGCCGAAGCAGACCTCCGGCACCAGGTTCCGCCGCAGCGGAGCGAGCCGGTGCAGCACCCCGGCGGCCGTCGCCGCGCCCAGCGTCGCGACGGCCGCCCGCCGGGCCCGGGGCGCCAGCCGCACGGCCGGCCGCACCGGCTCGACGGCCCGCACCGCCCGCGCCGCCCAACCGCCCAGCGCCGCCAGGGCGAGCGCCGAACTGCCGTACTGCAGCGCCTCGTACAGCGGGACCCCGGCCACCGGGCGGTCCAGGACGGGCAGCAGCCGCACCCCCAGCCGGTCCCCGTGGGTGAAGGCGTCCCAGCCGACGTGGGTGGCCGCCCCGATCGCCGCCGAGGCCGCGAACCACGCCGCGCCGCCGACCGCACCGCCGACCGCACCGGCGTCCGCGGGGCCTGCGGCGTCCCCGGCCCGCCGGACGGTCAACGCCTCGGCGCCGCCCGCCCACCGCTCGGGCAGCAGCGCCACCAGCGGCCCGCGCAGCAGCCCGTGCCAGCCGGCCACCAGCGCGCCGGCGATCGCCACGTCCACCGTCGGCACCGCCCACCAGCGGTGCGTGAGCCCGCCCTGGCCGTACACCCCGGGCAGCAGGGACTCGGCGAAGAACGGCACGTCCGGCGCCATCGACCCGGCGACCAGCGCCGACGCCACCAGGGGCCCCCGCACCCCGGCGGCGCGCAGCAGGGGCAGGACGGCGGCGGGGTGGCTCAACGTGAAGGGCATGCCCCCATCCTGCCGCCCGGGACCGCCGCGCGGCGCGCCGGGAGGCGCACCACGGTCCCCCCACCCGCCCTGCGGCCCCGCACCAACCGGCCGCTACGCCGCGTCCGCCGTGCTCGCCAGCCCCACGGCCACCCGGCTCCCCGCCTCCAGGTACCGCAGCTCGCCGCTCCGCCGCGCGTCCAGCGCCGCCGCCAGCCGCCGGTAGCGTCCCGGGGGCAGCAGCTCCCCGGCCTCGTCCAGGGTGACGAAGCGACAACCGCGCAGCTCCTCCTGCTGGAGCAGCAGGTGCTGCCGGCCCTCCTCGTCCAGCAGCCCGCCGTCGTACATCAGCCGCAGGCCGCCGCGGCGCGGGCCGGTGCGCGGCTCCCAGTCGACGGCGAGCAGGCGCAGCGCGGACGGGTCCAGGCGCAGGCCCAGCTCCTCGGCGGTCTCGCGCAGGGCGGCGTCGGTGGGGGCCTCGCCGCGCTCGACCACGCCGCCGGGGAAGTCCCAGTCGGGCTTGTAGACCGGGTCCACCAGCAGCACGCGGTCCTGCTCGTCGAAGAACAGGACGGCGGAGGCGACGGTGTCGCCGGTCGGGTCCGGGGTCTGGACGATGGGGCAGCGGGCGGCGCCGACCCGGACCAGCTCGGCGATCCGGTGCGCGGTCTCCCGGGGGGAGATCCCGCTGGTGTCGATCATCCGGGCGTCCCCGACCAGCCAGCGGCGGGCGGCGCGGTAGCGGGGCAGGTGCTCGAGGCACCAGGCGCGGACCCGCTCGCTGCCCTCCGGGTCGCCCGGGCACTCGTCGCGGTGGGCTATGCGGTCGCGCAGGATCGTTTCTTCAGGGTCCAGCACGACGTGGTGCACCGTGATCCCGTGCGAGGCCAGGTCCCCGAAGATCTCGTCCCGGTAGTCCTCCCTGAGCAGGGTCATCGGGACCACCAGCGGGCCCCCGACCTCACCGAGCAGCGCCGCCGCCGTCTCGGGGACGAGCCGACGCCAGGCCGCCAGGTCCTGGAAGTCGGACACCGTCGCCAGCCGGTCGGCCGGGAGCATCCGACGCAGGCCGAAGCCCACCAGCTCGGGATCGAAGAGCACGCTCCCGGGCAGCAGTTCCACCAGCTCGCGGCAGGCGCTCGTCTTGCCCGCCCCGAATGTGCCATTGACCCAGACGATCACAACGTCCCCTGCCCTCGACTTCCCCCGATGCCGTTCGCACCGGGCAGCGCCCCCGTTGGTCGAACCAGCGCCACCCGTGGTGGTACCCGCGCCACGCCGCTCCCCATGCCTCCCCGGCGCGCCCGCCCGCACGCTCCGATCTGCCCCGTGACAGCGGCATGTGCCCAGGTCAGACGCCCGTATGCGGAAATATGCAGACCGGTCTACATCAAAATTGCACCCCTTCGCCACTGCTAGGGCACAGGATGCCTGGTGGGTCGACCCGCCCCGCACGCCCCACGCGCACGCTCCGCACGCCCCCCGCTCGTACGCCCCCGTGCGCCGCGCGCGCCCCGGGCTCGGCCCGGACGCGCCCTGCGCTCGACCGCCACCGCCCGCCTCCTTGCGCCGCCCGCGCCCCACCGCGTACAGAGGAACGATGAAGCTGCTTCCCGCCGGTCGGGTCGTCGTCATCGGCTCGGTCAACACCGACCGCATCCTCCGCTGCCCCGTGCTGCCCTCCCCCGGCGAGACCGTCCTCGCCACCGCCGCCACCCGGGGCTTCGGCGGCAAGGGGGCCAACCAGGCGGTGGCGGCGGCCCGGATGGGGGCGGCGACGCACCTGGTCGCCAAGGTCGGACGGGACGCCGAGGGCGAGGCGGCGCGAGCCGACCTGCGGGGCGCGCAGGTCGAGACGGGCGCCGTGCTCACCCACCCGGACGCGCCCACCGGTCAGGCGATCGTCATGGTCGACCCGGCCGGCGAGAACAGCATCGTCGTCCTCCCCGGCGCCAACGCCCACCTGACCCCGGAGGAGGTCACCGCCGCGCTCACCCGCCTCCGGCTGCTCCCCGTCGACGTGGTCCTGACCAGCAACGAGGTCCCCGCGGAGTGCGTCCGCGCGACCGCCGCCGCACTGCCCGCCGCGGGCCTCTCGGGCGGCACCCGCTGGCTGCACAACACCGCCCCGGCCGGCACCCTGCCGGAGGCCGGCCCCACCGGACGCCGCCCGCTGGTCGTCGCGAACGCCGTCGAGGCCCGCCAGCTCACCGGCGCCGCCGACGTCACCGGGGCCGCCCGGGCGCTGGCCGAACACGCCGAGGGCGCCGTGGTCACCCTCGGCGGCGAGGGCGCGCTGGTCGTCGTGGACGGGACGCCGACCCGGCTGCCCGCCCCGACCGTCCGAGTGGTCGACACCACCGGCGCCGGCGACGCCTTCTGCGGCGCCCTCGCCGCCGCACTCGCCCGCGGCGCCGCGCTGCCCGACGCGGCCGCCACCGCCGTCGCCGCCGGGGCCTTCGCCGTCACCGGCCTCGGCGCCCGCGGCGCGCTGCCCCGCCCGACGGACCTCTGACCGGGCGTCGGGCCGAGCGGGCGTCGCGCGCCCCGGGCTCGGCCCGGACCGACGAGGACACCCCCGTCGGGGGCACCGGGCGGACCCGGCACCCCCGACGGGCGGACGGCGACCCCGCTACGGGCGCCCCATGTACGACGGGTAGTAGCCGCTGCTGATCCCCGAGATCCTGATGTTGGTCCCGGGCCGCGCGGCCTCGACGTACCTGTTGTCGCCCAGGTAGATGGCCACGTGCTGGATACCCCGGGCGGTCCCGTCCGGCGACCAGAACAGCAGGTCGCCGCGGCGCAGCTGGCCGGCCCCGATCGGCGTGGTCGCCGCGTACTGGTCGTTGGCCACCCGCGGCAGGCTGATCCCGCCGCGCCGGAAGGACTGCTGCACCAGGCCCGAGCAGTCGTAGCCGTCCGGCCCGTTGCCGGCCCGGCGGAACGGCACGCCCAGCTGGGAGAGCGCGAACTGCACGGCGGTCTCGACGTCCCGGTCCTCGGCGACCGAGTCGTCGAAGTAGCCCGGGGAGTCCGAGGAGGAGCCGCCTCCGGTGCGCTCCAGGTAGATGTCGTAGTGCGAGGTCCAGCGCCACTCGCCCCTGCTGTTGCGGAACCAGTAGCGCGAGCCGTCCCAGCCCTGGGTGATCCCGCCGGAGGACGTGGTCGTGGTCCTGGCGGCGGACGAGGAGCCGCCTCCGGTGCGCTGCACGTAGACGTCATAGTGCGAGGTCCAGCGCCACTGCCCCTGGCTGTTCTTGAACCAGTACCGGGAGCCGTCCCAGCCGGCGTGCGCCGGGGCGGGCTCGGCGGCCGCGGGGCTGACACCGGTGCCGAGGCCGATCAGGCCCGCACTGGTCGCGATCACGGCCACCATGCCTATCCCCCGACGGAGCCGCGCGCTGCGGGACGGACGGGAGGGACGGACGGTGGCAGCGTCCTGCTGCCCGGTCGGTTCGCCGGCGGCCTCCGGCGCGCCGGTGTTGACGGTGGTCATCGTGCTGACTTCCTTCACTGCTGCGGATCGCTGCGGATCGCTGCGGATTTGCAGCGGGTTGCTGTGACCGGCCAGGACTGGCCGTGCTTGTCGGCAGGGCCCCCGCCCGGCACACCGCGGCTTCCGGTCCTGCGACCGGAAGCCGCCGGCGTGCCGCCCGGGGGGTCGGCCCTGCCTGCGTGTCACGTTAGGCACGCGTCCGCTCACTGCGCGCAGTGGAGTGCGCCAATGGAAGGGTCACGGGTGGTGAGCACCGACGGCGCATCAGGGTGAACACCCGTCATCCGAGGGGCCGTCCGACCACCCTCTCCTCAGCGGCCGCCGGCCTCCGCCAGCAGCTGCTTCTTCAGCACCTTTCCCAGGGCGTTCCTGGGCAGTTCGGGCACCAGGACGACCCGGCGCGGCCGCTTGTGCACCGAGAGCCGCTCCGCCACGAAGGCCGTCAGCTGCTCCCCCGTCACGGCGCCGTCCGGGACGACGTACGCGACGATCGCCTGTCCGAGGTCCTCGTCCGGCACGCCGACCACCGCCGCGTCGGCGACCGCCGGGTGGTCGCGCAGCGCGGCCTCCACCTCGCCCGCGCCGATCCGGTAGCCGCCGCTCTTGATCAGGTCCACCGAGGCGCGGCCGACGATCCGGTGGAAGCCGTCCGCCCCGATCACCGCGACGTCGCCGGTGCGGAACCAGCCGTCCGCCGTCCACGCCTCGGCGTCCGCGTCCGGCCGGTTGAGGTAACCGCTGAACAGCGTCGGCCCGGAGACCTGGAGTTCGCCGACGCTCTCCCCGTCGCTGGGCACCGGCGCGCCGTCCTCGCCGACCAGCCGGGTGCGGACCCCCTCCACCGGCAGCCCGACGCTGCCGGGGCGCCGCTCGCCGTCCGCCCGGGTGCTGACGGTGATCAGCGACTCGGTCATCCCGTACCGCTCGATCGGGGCGTGCCCGGTGAGCGCCGCGAGCTTCTCGAACACCGGCACGGGCAGCGGCGCGCTGCCGGAGACCAGCAGTCGGGCCGGGGCGAGCCGGGCCGCGGCCTGCGGGTCCGCCGCCAGCCGGGACCACACGGTGGGCACCCCGAAGTACAGGCTGCCGCCCGCCGCCGCGTACCCCTCCGGGGTGGGCCGCCCGGTGTGCACCAGTCCGCTGCCGGTGCGCAGGGCGCCGAGCACGCCGAGCAGCAGCCCGTGCACGTGGAAGAGCGGCAGGCCGTGGACGAGGGTGTCCTCGGCGGTCCACTGCCAGGCGGCGGCGAGGGCGTCCAGGTCGGCGGCGATCGCCTCGCGCCGGATCACCACTCCCTTGGGGGCGCCGGTGGTGCCCGAGGTGTAGAGCACGAAGCCGGTCGACCCGGCGGCCGGCTCGGCGTAGCTGGTGGTGGAGCGCCGCGCGGGGTCGACCGGCAGCCCGGCCACCGAGGTGTCCTGCGGCAGCACCTCCCCGACGGCGTGCGCGAGCAGCGCCGCGCCCGAGTCGCGCAGGATGTGCTCGCGCTCCTTGGGCCCCGAGTCGGGCGGCAGCGGCACCACCGGGACGCCCGCCAGCAGGCCGCCGACCACGGCGGTGACGGTCTCGACGGTGGGCCGGGCGAGCACCGCGAGCGCCGGGGCGCCGGCCACCCGGTCGGCGACGGCGGTCGCCGCGCCCAGCAGGTCCTCCCGGGAGAGCGTCCGACCGTCGATCCGCAGCGCGTCCGCCGCGTCGCCGAAACCGCCCTGAAGTGCCGTCAGCAGTGCCATGCCACCGTCCTCGCCTCGTCCATCACCACCGCGCCGCGCCCGTGCGCCACGCGCCGGCGCCGACTCTACGGGCCGCCGCCCGGCCCGCCGCGCGCCGGGGACGGCGAGCGGGGCCGGCGACGGCGGAGAACGACCGGGAAGGCCGGGGAAGGACCGGGGGCGGCCGGGTACGACGGAGGGCGCGGCACCGGGCACCCGGCACCACGCCCTCCGAACCTTCCGCGCGGATCAGGCCTTGCGGGCCTTCACCTCGGCGGTGAGCTGCGGCAGCACCTGGAAGAGGTCGCCGACCACGCCGTAGTCGACCAGCTCGAAGATCGGGGCCTCGGGGTCCTTGTTGACGGCCACGATGGTCTTCGAGGTCTGCATGCCGGCCCGGTGCTGGATCGCGCCGGAGATGCCCGCCGCGATGTAGAGCTGCGGGGAGACCTGCTTGCCGGTCTGGCCGACCTGGCTGCTGTGCGGGTACCAGCCGGCGTCCACCGCGGCACGCGAGGCGCCGACGGCCGCGCCCAGCGCGTCCGCGAGCTCCTCGACCACGCCGAAGCCCTCGGCGGCACCGACACCACGGCCACCGGAGACCACGATCGCGGCCTCGGTCAGCTCGGGACGGCCGGAGGACACCCGCGGGGTGCGCGAGACGACCTTGGCGGCGTTGCCGGTGAACGCCACGGCGACGTCCTCCACCGCACCGGCGGCCGGGGCGGCCTCCGGGGCGACGGCGTTCGGCTTCACGGTGATGACCGGCGCGCCGTTGCTCACCCGGGAGTCGACGGTGTACGAGGCGGCGAACACCGACTGGGTGGCGATCGGGCCCTGGTCGCCGGCGCGCAGGTCGACGGCGTCGGTGATGATGCCGGAGCCGATCCGCAGCGCGACGCGCGCGGCCACCTCCTTGCCCTCACCGGAGGACGTCACCAGCACCGCCGCCACGTCGTTCGCCTTGGCGATCTGCGCCAGCGCGTCCACCTTCGGGACGACCAGCTGGTCGGCGAACTCCGCGCCGTCGGCGACGTACACCTTCACCGCACCGTACTCGCCGGCCTTCGCCGCGATGCCGGCCGCGGCCGCACCGGCGCCCAGGACGACGGCGGACGGCTCACCGATACGGCGGGCCAGGGTCAG